>CAZGAM010000188.1:0-4096 GCA_964523685.1 uncultured Oscillospiraceae bacterium
CCTGGAGTTGTCATTGGGAAGGGCGGCGGATACAACCGGGACAACAACCGTCAAGGCGGCGGATACAACCGGGACAACAACCGTCAGGGCGGCGGATACAACCGGGATGGCAGCCGTCAGGGCGGCGGATATAACCGGGATAACAGTCAAAACGATGCCAAGCCGGCGGCTCCTGCCGAGAAGGAAGGAGGCAATGCGTAATGCTGATGCCCAAGCGTGTGAAGTACCGCCGCGTACAGCGCGGACGTATGAGGGGAAAGGCTACACGCGGGAATTTTCTTGCCTACGGTGATTACGGCATGGTGGCTACGGAGCCCTGTTGGATCACTGCCAACCAGATAGAGGCAGCCCGAATCGCGATCAACCGGTATATGCGGCGCGGTGGAAACGTCTGGATCAAAATTTTCCCTGATAAGCCTGTTACCAAAAAGCCGGCGGAGACCCGTATGGGATCCGGCAAAGGCGCTCCGGAGTTTTGGGTGGCTGTGGTGAAGCCCGGCCGTGTTCTGTTTGAGATCGGCGGTGTGGATGAAGCCACGGCCAGGGAGGCCATCCGTCTGGCCGGACACAAGCTGCCCTGCAAGACCAAATTCATCGCCCGCGAGAAGATCGCGGGAGAGGAGACGGGAGGAGAAGCAGATGAAAGCTGAAGAGATCCGCTCCCTGTCTGTGTCCGAGCTGGAGGGAAAGCTCGATGAGCTGAAGAAAGACCTGTTCATGCTCCGCATGCAGCATGCGACCAATCATCTTGACAACCCCCTGAAAATTCCCGCAGTACGCAGGGATATTGCCCGGGTGAAAACAGTCATCCGTGAGAAGAAGGAGGCCTGAAGATGGAGCAAGTGAGAACCAGCAGCCGCAAAACCCGTGTCGGCAAGGTAGTATCCGATAAAATGGATAAGACCGTTGTGGTCATTGTGGAGGATAGAGTTCAGCATAAAAGGTATAAAAAGATTATTGGGCGCACCTACCGCCTGAAGGCTCATGATGAGAAGAATGAGTGTAGAATCGGAGATCGGGTGCGCGTTATGGAGACCCGTCCCCTCAGCCATGATAAACTCTGTCGGGTAGTTGAAATTGTGTAAAAGGCAAAGTAAGGAGGCGTCGTAATGATACAGTCTGAGTCTTACCTGAAAGTGGCTGACAATACCGGCGCCAAGGAAATCAAGACCATCCGTGTGCTGGGAGGATCCCGGCGCAAGTATGGGAATATAGGAGATGTGATTGTCGCCTCTGTACGGAAGGCTGCCCCGGGTGGCACCGTGAAAAAGGGCGACGTTGTCAAAGCGGTCATTGTTCGAACCGCCACTGGCGTACGCCGTGCTGACGGGACTTATGTACGGTTTGACGAAAATGCTGCCGTGCTCATCCGTGAGGATGGCAATCCCACCGGTACCCGTATCTTTGGACCGGTCGCCCGCGAGCTGCGTGACAAGGATTATATGAAGATTCTGTCTCTGGCTCCGGAAGTAATATAAGGAGGCCGGAAGAATGGAAATTCGCAAAGACGATACAGTAGTCGTGCTGTCCGGCAAGGATAAGGGCAAAAAGGGGAAGGTCATGAGTGCCGACCCGAAGGGTGGCAAGGTGATTGTCTCCGGTGTGAACGTAGCCACAGTCCACCGCAAGCCGCGCAACCAGCAGGAAGAGGGAGGCATTATCAAGATGGAGACTCCGATCTATGCCTGCAAACTGCAGATTGTCTGCCCGAAGTGCGATAAAGCAGTGCGTGTAGGCCATATCCGTAAGGATGGCAGGAACATCCGTGTGTGCAAAAAGTGCGGCGCGGAGCTGTAAGGAGGAAGCCATGGCCAGATTGAAAGAGATGTATGACAGGGAGGTAGCTCCTGCCCTCATGCAGAAGTTCCAGTATAAATCTCCCATGCAGATTCCCCGGCTGGATAAAATTGTAGTGTCTGTGGGCTGCGGTGACTGCAAAGACAATGCCAAGGCTCTGGATAATGTGATCAAGGAGATCTCCAACATTGTGGGTCAGAAGGCTGTTCCCACCACCGCCCGCAAGTCCATTGCGAACTTTAAACTGCGGGAAGGCATGAAGGTGGGCGTCAAAGTCACTCTTCGCCATGATCGGATGTGGGAGTTCCTGGACAGACTGTTTAACGTGGCTCTGCCCCGTGTGCGTGACTTCCGGGGCATCAGCCCGGACGCTTTTGACGGGCGGGGCAACTATTCCCTGGGATTGAAGGAGCAGATTATTTTCCCGGAGATCGACTACGACAAGATTGAAAAGCTGCGCGGTATGAACATCGCGATCTGCACTACCGCCAGGACCGATGAGGAAGCTCGGGAGTTCCTGCGTCTGATGGGCGCTCCCTTCGCAGGCTGAGGAGGGCTATAACATGGCAAAACTTTCTATGAAACTGAAGCAGCAGGCTCCGGCGAAGTATTCGACAAGGAAGTATAACCGCTGCAAAATATGCGGCCGTCCCCACGCATATCTGCGCAATTACGGCATTTGCCGCATCTGCTTCCGGAACCTGGCCTACAAGGGCCAGATCCCCGGCGTGCGCAAGGCGTCTTGGTAAGGCGGCGGTCTTTCCCAGGGCTGACGCGTCGGTCCTGGGAGAGCGGCTGTAAGGCAGAGCGCTCCTGAGCGGGCGCGTGCAAAAACCCGTGAAAGGCCGGAAGCGTGCAGAGCGCGGATTCGGAACCGCACGGGGGAACCGCTTCGGCGGTAACTCTGAATGAAGGAGGAATATCCATGCAAATCACTGACCCCATTGCTGATATGCTGACCCGCATCCGCAATGCAGGAACAGCCAAGCATGAGACAGTGGACGTTCCCGCGTCCAAAATGAAAAGAGCTATTGCGGATATCCTTTTGAAAGAAGGGTACATCAAAAGCTATCAGATTGTGGACGATGGCACGCAGGGGGTAATCCGCATCACCCTGAAGTATCTGCCTGGCAAAGAAAAGGCCATTACCGGGCTGCGCCGTGTCTCCAAGCCGGGCCTGCGCGTCTATGCAGGATCGGATGAGCTGCCCAGCGTGCTCCATGGTCTGGGCATTGCGATTATCTCCACCTCCAAGGGCATCATGACCGATCGGGAAGCGCGCAAGCTCCACATCGGCGGTGAGGTCCTGGCTTTTGTATGGTAAAGGGAGGAAGAGAATATGTCAAGAATCGGTAGAGCTCCCATTACAATTCCCGCGGGGGTAGAGGTGCAGATTGCCCAGGACAATGAGGTGACGGTGAAAGGTCCCAAAGGCACGCTTACCCAGTATTTTTCACCGGATATGAAGGTGGAAGTGGAGGGCAGCGTTCTCCACGTGAAGCGCCCGAATGACGAGGCCAGAAGCCGGTCCCTCCACGGTTTGACCCGCACGCTGCTGCAGAATATGATTACCGGTGTGACGGAGGGGTTTTCCAAGACGCTGGAGATTAACGGCGTGGGCTACCGTGCAGCCAAAGAGGGATCCAACCTGGTCATGAACCTGGGCTTCAGCCATCAGGTGATCATCTCCGACACGGAGGATATCACAACGGAGGTACCCAATCCAAACCAGGTGATTATCCGGGGAATTGACAAACAGAAGGTCGGCCAGTTTGCGGCCGATGTCCGATCCATACGGCCGCCTGAGCCCTACAAGGGCAAGGGGATCAAGTATGTGGACGAGGTCATCATCCGCAAGGAAGGCAAGACCGGCGCGAAGTAAAGGAGGTGTGCTAAATGGTTTCAAGACCCGACACAAGGGGCAATCGCGACAGACGCCACTATCGGCTGCGCTTTAAAATCAAAGGCACGCCTGAGCGTCCCCGTCTGTGCGTATTCCGCAGTGAGAAGCATATTTATGCCCAAGTGATTGATGATACAGCCGGCAGAACCTTGGCGGCGGCTGCCAGCAATGAGAAGGGATTTGAGGGCCCTGGCTCCAACCGGGAAGCGGCCGAGAAGGTTGGCAAAATGGTGGCGGAGCGTGCGGTCAAGAAGGGAATTGAGTCTGTTGTGTTTGATCGGGGCGGCTATGTGTACCACGGCCGTGTTCAGGCTCTGGCGGAAGGCGCCCGGGAGGGCGGTTTGAAATTCTGAGGGAGGAGGAAGCGAAATGCCTTATCAAAACGATCGGCGGTCC
>CAZGAM010000189.1:0-4075 GCA_964523685.1 uncultured Oscillospiraceae bacterium
CCTCCCTGTCCTACACCAGTGAAGCGGACGGCCGCAAAACCGTCCACTATGACGGACAGTCTTTTCAAAGTCCCGCCTACGTCACCATCGAGGGGTATGATTTTTGTTATGAGTATGCCCTGCTCGATGGGGAAAATCGAAGCATTACCTACGTGTATACCATGAACACCGTGGAAAGTGATATTGGCTTTGACAGACAGTATCTGCCGGACTATTTCATGGAAGATTTTGACGAACTGTCCGTGAGCGGGCTGGACCGCTATACCATGTATGAACGATACCAGAAGGAAAACTAATCAGGAATCGGCCCGATCTTGGCGGGTCATGGAATATCAGGAGCGGAAGATGCTGAAACGATACGCTGAAAAAGAATATGAGATTATTGTGGTAGGAGGCGGCATGTCGGGTCTTTGCGCTGCTATGGCCGCCGCCCGGCAGGGAAGCCGGACAGCCCTGGTGAATGCCAGGCCGGTTCTGGGCGGAAATGCCTCCAGCGAGATCCGGGTCCACATATCTGGAGCGGACCAGTCTCTGAAACAGCCGGATTACGCGGAAGGCGGGCTGCTGTACGAGCTGATGCTGGAAAACAAGAGCCGCAACGACAACTTCAGTTACTCTCTCTGGGATATGGTGCTCTATGAAAAGGCAAAGGCGGAGAAAAATCTGGATGTATACTTCAACACCGTCATGTATGACTGTGACGTGGAAGATCAGCGCATCTGTTCCATTCTCTGCGTGCAGGAGACAACCGAAATGCGCTACCGCCTCCGGGCTCCCCTGTTTGTAGACGCCACCGGAAACGGCACACTGGGGTATTACGCCGGGGCGGAATATCGGACCGGCAGCGAAGCCAAGGCGGAATTGGGGGAGACTGACGCCCCGGAGACGCCCAACCAGGACCGGCTGGGAAACACGATTTTGCTTCTGGCTAAAGACATGGGCCACCCGGTCCATTTCACCCCGCCGGCCTTTGCGAAAAAGTTGACGGAAGAGCAGCTTGCCAAGCGGATTCACTGCGCCGAAATGCGCTCCACTATAGATTGCAGCGACTCCCCGGACCCGGAGGAGTACCGTCGGACATCCATGACCAGCAGCGCCTGCAGTGACTACGGCTTCTGGTGGGTGGAACTGATGGGAGACGGAGAGGACATCGTCGCCCAATATGAGATGATCCGGGATGACCTGATGGCTTACGTCTACGGTGTATGGGACCACATCAAAAACTGCAAAGAGGGGGTTCATGACCACAGCGCCGAGAACCTGGACCTGGTATGGGTAGGCGCTCTGCCCGGTGTCCGGGAGAGCCGCCGCCTGGAAGGCGACTATATGCTCACGGAAGAGGACATCCTCGCGCACCGTATTTTTGACGATGCGGTGTGCTATGGGGGCTGGTGCGTAGATCTGCATGCACCGCATGGCATTCTGGACTTTGACAAGCTCCCCTCCGACTGTAAGTTTTATCGGGGCGTCTATACCATCCCCTATCGCTGCTACTATTCCCGGAACATCCGGAACCTGTTCATGGCCGGACGAGATATCAGTGCCAGCCGGCTGGGTATGGCCAGTTCCCGCATCATCGGAACGTGCGCTATAGGCGGAGAGGCAGTGGGAATTGCGGCCTCCCTGTGCGCAAAATACAGCTGTGAGCCCCGGGATCTGGCGCCTCACGTGGGAGAACTTCAGCAGAAGATTCTCAAGGAGGACGGCTACCTGCCCGGTTTCACGAATGCTGACCCTGACGATCTGGCTCTTGGCGCTGAAATCTCGGCGACTTACTCGGAGGCCGGTGGGGAGGCGTATCATGTCGCCCAGGGCATTTCACGGAAAATCGGAGACGATCCCAATGGGTGGGTCAGCCGTGTGGGAGAGAGCCTGACTATCAAACTGGACAGCCCCCACGAGATCCGCCAGGTGAGGCTCACCTTTGAGTCCAATTTCCAGTATCCAATCCGGATTACCATGTCACCCAACCGGCAGAAGCAGCAGCGCATAGGTGTGCCACCGGAGCTTGTGCGGGACTACCGGGTAGACCTGCTGAGAGACGAAACGGATGTCACCTCCCGGCGGATGGAGGGAAACCATCTGCGGCTTTCCCTCTGCGACCTTCCCCCGACGGAGGCTGATACTGTCCGCATCACCATCGAGGCAACGAACGGCGATCCAAAAGTGGTTGTTCACGAAGTGCGCATCTACTGACACGCCGCCCCGCACGTAGCCGCGGTCTGCGGCGCAGAAGTCCAATTTATGCATCCGCTCCGGTGAAAGTCCCTTGTTTTTCCACAAAAACTATGGTATTTTACTATAGTGTAGTGCAGTATTCCTAATTCCCCTGCATAGAAGTTCCTAAGGAGTAAACAATGTTACAATTACGTGATGATCTTTCTCTCAAACAGTGCCTTGGCAATCGTTTTGCGTGCAACTGCGGCCGCGTGCACAACAGCGACCTGCAGGCAGCGGAGGTTGGCCCTGGTGCCATGGACTCTCTTCCTGGATATATGCAGCAGTATCATTGGCAAAAGCCCTTTATCATATGCGATAAGATCACATATGATATTGCAGGAAAAACCGTGGCGGAAAAACTGCAGGCTGCCGGACTTGACGTTCAGTGCCATATACTCACGCATACGACTTTTGATGAGAGCACTCTGGGAGAACTGGTCATCTCCATGGATGACAACCGGGATGTAGTCATCGGCGTAGGCACTGGTTCGATTAACGATATGAGCCGATATTTCAGCTATAAGCTCAACAAACCCTATTGCGTGGTCGCGACTGCCGCGCCCATGGACGGCTTTGCCTCCAGCATCTCGGCCCTCACTGTAAACAATTTGAAGACCACTTTTAATGTGCGAACCCCTGTTCTGATCATCGGGGATACGGATATTCTGAAAAATGCGCCCTATTCCATGATTGCAGGCGGCTTGGGTGATCTGATCGGCAAGTTCACCTGCTTGTGTGACTGGAAACTTGCCAGAATCATCACAGGCGAATACTATTGCGGTACAACCGTTGCGCTGGTGGAAAACCACATTAAACAGGTACTCGCTGAAGCCGACAAAGCCAGAGAGCGGGATCCCAAAATTATTGGCGACATCATGGAAGGACTTCTTCTGAGCGGAGTAGCCATGAGTCTCATAGGCAATTCCAGACCGGCTTCCGGCTGCGAGCACCATATCTCCCACTTTTGGGAAATGTGGTTCGAGCAGCATAATCTGCCTCCGGTTCCCCACGGTACACAGGTCGGGGTAGGCACGGTTCTCATTCTGAAACTGACGGAACTGCTTCGAAAGCAAAAAATCGATTTTGATGCTGCCCGCGCAGCTGCCAGAGCGTATGACCCGCAGAAATGGCAGCAGAATATTCGTTCTGCATACGGTGCAGCGGCAGACGGGATTATCAGCCTGGAAGAGCAGGCCCACAAGAATGATGCGGAAGGCTGCCTCTGCCGCATAGACACCATGGAATCCCATTGGAATGAAATCATCCATCTTCTGGAGGAACTTCCCTCCTCTGAACATATAAAAGAAATCCTCAATTCTTTAGATTCTCCCTCTATGCCCTCCCAGATTGGTATAGGTAAGGAACTTCTGCAAACAACTCTTCTATATTGTAAGGAGGTGCGCGCCCGCTATACCATTTTGCAGATGCTTTGGGACCTGAACCTGCTTGCCCCCCTGGTGGAAGAAGTAGTGAATGCCTGCTACGAAAAATAGTTCTCCTCAAGAGATTGTACATGTACCCGCTACCGAACCGGGACTTTAAAGCCGCTAAGAGAACCGATCAAATGTTTCTCCACTTTTGGGGGGATGCCTGCGATTCCCTCCAACTGCCCTATCCGGCAGCAATTTCTTTCCTTTTCACCTCGCAGGAAGCAGGAAAGGCATATACTATGAATCTGCTGCCGCAGTTCATTGCGCCTTGCATTTGCCAAATTCGGGTCCGATCATCGCATCCACCCTCTTAGCATCGGTCCTCCCGTGCTGTAGTTTCGATCGAGATCGCATAAATGAGCGATCTCGATTTTTTAGTGCGCCCGGCGGCGCACGTTTCTAACGGGTGAAAGTCCCGAATCTGC
>CAZGAM010000190.1:0-4067 GCA_964523685.1 uncultured Oscillospiraceae bacterium
CGTCCGCACAGGCCGGTTGGTATCTCCTGCCTGACAGCACCGGCAGCCCCGGATGCAGCCCCGGAAAAGTTCCAGACTGACCCGGTCAAGGACCACTTCCATAGAGGGAACTACCGGATTCGTAGGATAGAGAGCTCTGTCAAAGTCCTCGATCACCCGCTTGCGCACCCTGGCTGGCGCGCCATCCGACGCCGTGACAGACAGCACCGTCCCATCCGGGCGGTAGGCGGTTTCGTAGAGACTGGGAACATATACCCCTTCTATCCCGGCAGCCTGGCGGAGAAATTTCTGCTTATCCCAGTTTTCTGCTTTAGCCTGCCGGTACAACTCCACTACTTCCCGGTCCACTTCTTCCCCCTCGCCGAGAAAACACAGGTCAAAGAAATCAGCCATAGGCTCAATATTGCACATACAGCCGCCCCCGGCGATGACCAGGTGCTTTAAACCCCTGCGTTCGCCGGCGTGCAGCGGCACACCCGCCAGGTCAAGCATATCGAGAACGGTGGTATACCCCATCTCATAGCCGATGGAGAAGGCAAGAATATCAAACTCGCCGAGAGGGTCCCCGCTCTCCAGCGCCCATAGAGGAACCTTCTGTGCCCGGAGCTGGTCCTCCATATCGCCCCAGGGAGCAAATACCCGCTCGCACCACACGCCCGGCATCTCGTTAAAAATTTCGTAGAGAATCTTCATGCCCAGGTTAGACATGCCGATCTCGTAGATATCAGGAAAGCAAAAAGCGATCCGCACATCTACTTCCGCTTTATCCTTGATTACCTGATTAAATTCCCCGCCTGCATAGCGGGCAGGATGCTGAACTCGGCGGAGCAGAGCATCCATCTTCTCGTTTATTTCCACAAAATTCTCCTTCTCTGCTTCTTTGCCTGCTCGAAAGGACCGGCATCTTGAAAAGGGGTACCTTCTTTTCGGAAAAGGATCCGGCAGGAGTCTAAACAGGGCCGGCCCAGTTCGTCTGACCGGGAACCGCACACCGCCCTGGTACCAGGTACTGTACGCCCATCCCTTACTGAGTTATCATTCACAGCTAGACTCCCTTAGAACATTATTTTACTCTACGTCCTTACGCCCTGCGACGGAACAAATTGTGGTGCAAAGGAGAGACGATAATCAGTTTTCTTAACGGGCTACAAGCTCCCAAAAAAGTTGCCTATTGCCGCACCCTTATTATACCTACACATGTAAGATTTGCCATGTCTCGTAAGATCGAACAACTACCGAGGATCCCGGGTAACTGCAACAACTACCGAGGATTCGAAACCAAGCGACCATCGGCTACGCCGGTAGGCGCTGTAAAGCACACAGTTTCATTCATGGCGGAAGGCGCTTGCCCGTGGGGTTTTCTTAACTCCTCTTGGATTCCCCTGTCCGTAGGTCACCCAGACACTCTTTTCCTCTCCCGCCCCGCTACCTCCACACGAGGGTGTGTGCCTCTATAGGCTTCGGCAGTTCTTCCGTCTGAAGGTTTGGCCATGGGGTCTCTTCCTATCCAGCTTCCCTCAATTCCCAGCCAGCATGGCAGGTCCCGTCGTCGTATTCTCTCCGGCGGCGGGTGGATTCGGGACTATCTGAAACGCACGACGCCAATCGCACCACGATAAGTGCGCAGGCACCCCCGCAATAACGGGGGTGCCTGCGGACAATATAACGGATCGTTGGAAGATGACAGCGTGAGAAACATGCTTTCATCTGCCATCAGCGCAGGAAAATAGGTACCTTACCCTTCCTGCTAATACCTAATATAATGTATGGTCGGAGTGAGGTGATTTGAACACCCGACCTCTTGGTCCCGAACCAAGCGCGCTACCAACTGCGCTACACCCCGATAATCTCTTGTCGCTTACAGAAAGGCTACGATTTCCGTGCCCGTGAAAGGTGAAACCTTCTTTACTGGCAGAGAGGAATCAAGCCGTTTCTTTCCAACGATTAGCATTATACCATGGTGAAAAGCATTTTACAAGAAGAAATTTCATTAATTTGAAAGTTTGTTCAACTTATCCTCCAACTTTTCCAGCAATCGGTCTCTCAGAGCGATAACACTGCCTTTGGTAAACAGAATCCCGCCGAATTTTCCATGAAAACTGCCCGTTGGCTCCGCCAACCAGATCATTTCACTAGTCAAGCTTGCCTAAAAAGGCCGAGCCAGCAGAACTTGCAATACCCAGTACCCACTTTCCCTTATCGTTAACTCAAGCATATCCGATTCCTGCGCTGCATTACAAATGCTTCAAAGAGGAAAGGCAGCGTGTCATCTGTCAATTGGGAAATTTTCAATGGAATGCTGATCCGAACTTTCCTAGTCATAGTATCCTAATCTTGTTGAAAGGGTGAACATAGACAACCATTGTCTCTTTCCAGCCTCTGAATAAGTCGAATACGTTGAAGAGGACAAAAAACAGGGAAATGAAATCATTCATAACAAGAACTGCTTCATCACAGAATGAGATTTTAGCACTATACAAAATTTGTGTTCGGAATATTATTGTTTGTTAGATAGAAAAAGTACAATTTCAATCCATTCCAATCGAAGTGCTCGATATGAGTAATAGCAGCAATATCATTGTGATAGGGAAAATCGCTTAAAAACAATTCTTGATTTTTTATATAAATAACGAAAATGACTGTATTTTTGACCCTGTTTATACAATAAATTTATTTGTTCTTCATGATTTACTATGTTTTCCTCGAAGGACGCTGCCTTTTTCTTCAAGCTTTTAAATTGTAGACAATATATCAGCTTATACCAAAGATCGCTCTCAAGGCTGGTATTCCGCTTCCAATATAAACTATATTGCTCTTCCATGGATCCAAACATAATAGAATTTAATTCATCCTGTGAATATATACCTTGATTTAAAGCCATTTGAACGATATCCGATCCGGGAAGGAAATTTAATCCATGCAGCTGCAGTTCAAAGGGCTCAGCAAACTGTTTGACAAGATAATAGGTCTCTTTTAAATCTTCTATTGATTCAAAGGGATGCTGAAGCATAAAATCATATGTACACCAAAACACTCCAGAATTATGTATTGCCTCCACAGCATAGAGAATATCGCTTTGCGTCTCGTTGCGGTTGAATACATCATGAAGTATGTGTTCGGAACCTGACTGAATGCCCATGATCACTTCCACCAGTCCTGCTCGGACTAGTTTCTGGAGAGACAGAAGCTGAATTGCTTTGGGGTGACTCCATATAGTAAAAGGAAGCTGAATATACTTTTTATATTTCTCTACGAAATTGTCAACCCATTCAGGACTTGTAGGAAAAATTTCATCATAAAAATGAATAAATCCGATATGATTATATTGTTTCTTAGCTTCTACTAATTCTTCGATTACACTGTCAACTGAACGTGTACGAACGCCTTGAACTCCCTTAGGCAGAATTTTTCGCAAATTATTGCAACAGCAATAAGAACAATTGAAAGGGCACCCTCTTGAAGCAATCAGTTCATAACTAAGTGTACCAGCCTGTGGATCTCCTTCTGTTATGCTATTATTTTCAATAAAGCAGGAATTTTTGCTTTTAACAACTGGAATTCCATAATTGTCTAGATTATTCTCAATCAAACCTATCTTGTTTATAATATGATTTCCGTTAGAGTTGACGTAGCATAAGCTGGGAATATCTTGGAATTGCTCCGCGTTAATCAGCGATGAAATTAAACTTACCATAGCATTTTCACCATCTGATCTTATGACAAAGTTAACACCCTTATCGAGAAAATAGTCTGGATATAATGTAGCAAAAGCTCCTCCGCAAACAATTGGTATTTTATTATTTAATAATAGATTGATAACAGCATCAACTGTCTCAAGATACATTGAACTCATAATGGATAATCCAATTAAATCAGGTTTAAAACGTTCTATTTCTCTGTTAAGCAGCGCAAGCTCCTTGTCAGAGGTCTTGCTGGGATGTAAACTATTAAAATCTTTATAATATACAACTCTTACACTATGTCCGTTCTTGAGTAGGACAGATTCTAAATAACGAACTCCCAAAGCCTTTTTGTTGTATAATGCAATTAATAATACTTTCCCAGAT
>CAZGAM010000191.1:0-4028 GCA_964523685.1 uncultured Oscillospiraceae bacterium
GGCGTATAGGCCGGACGCAGTTCTTCCGGGAGCATGCTCAGCAGTTTTTCTGCCGCCTCGGACTCAACCTGGCGGTAGGCGGCCATAATATCCGGATTGCGGTATTTAATAGGTGTGGGCAGATCGCCGGTGAGAATTTCTCCCGCATCGTGAAACAGGGCAACTGCCGCGGCGGCATTGGGATCACTGGCGATGCCGAATACATCCCGCCGGATAACAGCCAGGGCATGGGCCAGAACCGCCACCATGTGGCTGTGCTCCTGTACATTTTCCCGTGTGACGGAACGCATAAGCGCCCAGCGGTCAATGTTTTTCATACGGGCAATGAGGGCGTAGAAGTTTTCCATTTTTTCCATCTCCTCCCCAAAAACACATTTTCACTATATCATATTCCGGGTATGATTTCAATCACTTGTACAAGAACCTGCTTTGGTTTATAATGGGCGTATGAAACAGTTTCAAAGAGCCCAATGGGTTACCGACAAGTTTATATGGATAATGCTGGGCGTGTTTCCCCTCTTTGTGGGCTTTCAGGGTTACGACAACATAACCGCCTCCAAATTTTATTTTTTCGTGACCGCGACAGGCCTGTGGCTGGCCCTGACGGTGATCCTGCTCCTTCTGGGACTTGCACAGGGGGAGAGGTACCATCTGCAGGTCCGTCCGACCCATCTTCTGATAGGAGCATTCCTGGCGGTGGGCGGGATCTCTGCCATTGCTTCGGAGTATGGGGCTGCTGACTGTCTGATGGGGACAAACCGCTATGACGGGTATCTGACTACCGTTTTATATGCCCTGTGCTTTTATGGGATTTCCTTTCTGGGAAAGCCCCGGCGCTGCTACGTCTGGGCTTTGGGATTTTCCTCTACGATTTGCTGTATCATAGCGGTGCTTCAGCTATTTGGAATGGATCCCTTTTATTTCTATCCGGAGGGAACAAACTATTATGACAAATATATTGCCTACAACAGTGCTTTTTTGGGAACCATTGGCAATATAGATTTGCTTACCGCGTATTTGTGTATTGCCGGACCGTGTCTTACAGTGTTTGCTGTATTGTCAAAGGATCCGCGGGACAGGCTGCTTCTGCTGTCGGCGGCTCTCAGTTTTGGCGTTATGTTTGCCAGTGGCGTGGACGCGGGAAAAGTGGCGGCGGCAGGATGCCTGCTGGTCGCCGTTCCGGTATGTATCCAAAACCGCCGGGCTGCCCGGATAGCGGGTTGCGTCAGCGGAGGTGTAATCGCGCTGGGTTTGGGCGTCCTCTGGTTCTGGCCGGGGACCAGCGGCCTTTTCTATGAGATGAGCCAGGTTCTCCACGGGAACCTGGCTGATGAATTTGGCTCCCATCGGGGGCAGATCTGGAAGCAGGCGTGGGAACTGTTTCTGGAAAAGCCCTGGCTGGGAGGCGGCCCTGGAACCCAGGCCAAACGATTTCATATTCAGTGGTACAGTGAGGTACGCAAGTCCAGCGTGAATGTTACCAATACTCACAATGTGTATTTGGGATATCTGGTCAATACAGGGATTTTTGGAGCGGGTTTTTACCTGGCGGCGATACTTTCTTCCCTGCTTACCTGGATAAAACGCCGGGAGAGGGGTGCACTGTACCCGGCGCTGGGTGCGGCCTTTCTGGCCTATTGTATTCAGGATTTTTTTAATCTGGGCCTGAGTCTGACAGAGCCGCTGCTGTGGGTGGTATGGGGACTTCTGGAAACAGCTGTAGAGGACAGATAAAGGAAGAGAAAAGCAGTGCTGTGGTTTTTTCACAGCACTGCTTTAAAGATTTACTCAGATCAAGGTGTTGGTTGTGTGTCAGTTGAAGTGTCGGGGGGAGGAGTGGTGTCGGAACCGGAAGGTCCAGTATCCGTCCTTGTACTTTCATCACTAGGATTATTTGACGGCTGAGCTTGCTGCTGACCGCCAGTCCCGCCGCTTTGAGGTGGGGCAGAAGCTTGCGTAGGAGCGGGTGACTCAGTCGGTTCCGGAGAAGGAGACGGCTCTTCGATGATATCGTTGCAAAGTACCTTCGTTCCCGGATACGTCCGTACCACCTGGCCGGAGTAGTTGCCCATGAACTGAATGGTGACGATCACGTTATTGTTGTACACACGGACATTGATGGTATAGTCTACACCGTTCTGCAGGATGGTATCTCCATCTCTCACTTCCAGAAAACTCAAATTGGTGGTTTCATCAATAGGCGGGATAATGATCCTGCTGGAGGAAGCCATGGTACTGGCTGCCGGAGCCTGGATGGACTCATTGAGTTTAAACAGCATGATCTGCAGCGAGTCATTGGAGTTGTCGGATACTGTGAACTGCAGCACGTCTCTGGAGACGGTATCACTCTCTGGCATAACTCCGCTGCCAACATACAGCACGGAGCCGCTGGGAATAGTCTGTCCCGGTGTATCATCGTCCGAGGACCCATTGCCGGACTCATCGACAGCAGGGAAATCTTCAGCGGTGATCGTGTCTGTCGTCATTTCCATACTGTTAATGTAATGGCGGCCAGAATCAGCGTACGTGATTGTCTGCAGTTCAGTACCATCTGCCATCTCTGCATTTTCAATGAGGAACCGGGTCTTTACGCTGTTATCGTTGAGGATCATGGTCTGACCGTCATCAGCTAAGTTGAGGTAGGCCTCATTGTTGCATAGAGAATAGCGAGATTCACCGCCATAAATATCCCGATTGGATGTCCACAGCATACCGGCTGTGATTTGGCCGTCCAGACACCAGGTACCGTCTTCTGCCTGGAACATATGCATATCCATTGTACGCATATTGGTCCCATCCAGATTAATAAGTACAGAAGCAACAGGTCCTGTATATTCTCCGGCAGGGGCTGTCGATACCGCTGGTGCCGCCGTCTCGGGAACTGGTGTTCCGGTTTCGTTCGCATCTACGTAGGAGATGGTCATGCCGTCCTCGGAGCCTTCTGTGGACTCTCCCGTGTCAGTCGTCCCCTCCGTGCCGGTTTCGCCTCCATTTTCGGAAGAGTTCGCGGTTTCACTGCTTCCGGCAGGCATATTGCGAACAACCGCCATCACATAGACATTTTCATCTTCTATTTCCTGAACCTGAGCAAAGACTCCAGACTGTTCCTCACTATATCCACCATAATCTACAACTTTCACCGGCGCAGGCGTGGGGGAAGGAGTGATGCTTGGCGCGGGTGTGGGTGTGGCAGGCGGCATGGTTATCATAGGGGTGGGCGAAGGGCTGGGCTCAGCGCGAAGGATGCTCAAAGCTAAAGCAGAAGGATCTTCCGTTCGGAAGGTTACAGAATGATCTCGAATGGCATAGTTGCCTACTAAGGTCCATTCTCCCCCGCCGGTACCGGTTCCATCTTCTGTAAAATTATAAACTGCCAATCCTTCATCATCCGGGAAGCTTGGATCCGACACCGTTATATAGATTGGTTCCGCCGGGGCCTTTCCACCTGTCCATTGGACATCCAGCAATATGGCATCCTCGCTGTCTGCCAGTTCTTCGGGCCGTTCCGTTCCCTCAGTGACTGTCATGTTCTTGGAGAGGCTTTTCCCATTCTCATATTCCGCTGTAACCTGCGTGGTAATACCATCGCCTACTTCTGCTGCAGGAGGGTTATTCTGGCCGCCGCCCTGTCTGCCGAACTTATCTTGAAGTATCGGGCCAAACAACTTGAGCAGAAGGAAAATAATGGCTCCTACAACAATGATAAGCAGGGCAACCAGCAGGATGGTTTTTCCTTTACCACTTTTTCCGCTGCCTCCGTCTCCATCGGAATGCCTGTCATGACCATGATAGCTATTGTAACCATAATCGTCGTCTTCATCATAGTCGTCGTCTTCCTCGTCATAATCTCTATAATCTCTTTCGCGGCGAGAGGAACGGCTGCGCTGACGAGTATTGCGGCGGGTATCCAAATCGTCGTCCTGATCGTAATCCTGATCATCTTCATAATCGCCGTTGTCAGAACCCTGATTGTCGAGATCGAAATCGAGGTCATCATACTCCTCATCGATATCAGACGGTATACCGTG
>CAZGAM010000192.1:0-4013 GCA_964523685.1 uncultured Oscillospiraceae bacterium
CTCATCACTACCGGAGGAACTTTGCGGGAGCTCCGCCGTGTTTTTGCTGTGGCTTAAGACAAATGCAAATACCTCCGCTTCTAAAGCGGTGGGATGAATTGCATGCCTCTTGATAAAATTTTACGGATGATCCGCAATGAAGCTGACACAAACGGTTCAAAGTGTGGTACAATGGATGTACCACAGATGAGCCGGCAGTCTGGAAGGAGCGCCTGATATGGCATCTATACAGACAGAAGGCAAGATCACAGCCCATGATCTACGAATTTGTGGACAAGATCATTTTCTGCGCCCCGGACAGGTCCACCGGGGAACGGGGTGCAGGAAGTGGACATTTATCTGAAGTTTATCGGCAAATTCGACGTTCCCCAGCCCGAACCCACGGTGGAGGAATTGGAGAAGCTGGAAAAGGACAGGCAGCGCAGGGCATACAACCGGGAGAAGAGCCGTCGTTATGCCCGGAAGAAAAAAACAGGAAAAGGAGGCTGCGGCAGTATGACAGGTTACGAAAAAACAGTACGCTGGTGGAGGAGCCGGAAGATAACCACCGACGCGGAACTGGCCGAGGCGCTGAACGGCCACAGTGTCCTCTTTGCCTATCACTCCGGCAAGATCGAGAATAAGAATATCACCTATCATGACACCCGTGAGATCTTTGAGCGCGATAGCGTCACATCCTATACCGGCGATCTGCGGACACTCTTTGAGATACGAAACGCCAAGGACGCAAACGAGCTGCTTCTGTCTGCGTTCAACGAGAAGCGACCGCTGGATGAAGCGCTCATTAAAGAGTTCCAGCGCCGCTTGACCCTGAATACCTATGACACCCGCCGCTACCAGCTGGGCGAGCGTCCCGGCGAGAACAAACGCCACGATTATGTGACCGGCAAAGAGGAGATCGGCGCTTCCCCGGAGGATGTGCAGGAAGAAATGCGCGAGCTTTTGTCTGAGCTTCACGGCATCGAGGCGAAAGACGCTCTGACAGCGGCGGCCTACTTCCATGTGAAGTTTGAGAATATCCACCCTTTCGCGGACGGCAACGGACGAGCCGGGCGGCTGACCATGAACTACCTGCTTCTGCTGCTGGATCATCCCCCTATCATCATCCACGAGGAGGACAGGAAGGCATACTACGCTGCGCTGGAGGCTTGGGATACCGACCAGGATTTGGACCCCATGAAGGCGTTTTTGCAAGAGCAGACGGTGAAGACTTGGGAAAAACAGCTTGCCAGAAACGCAAGGAAGCACGAAAAAGAACGCTGAAGAAACACCGCAGCAACGGCCCGTGATCTCTCACGGACCGTCTTTTTTGGTGCGCGTCAAGTAAAGATGCCCCGAGAGCCAATGGCGTGAGCAGAAGTGTCATTGGCGTGGTGGTCAAGACGGAAACCATAAGCGGCAGTTACAGATGGGAGGGGATTTGAAGCATGAGGATTATTCGTAACTACGGTGTAGGCTCATATTACTGAACTCGCACCTTACGATAATCTACAGTTATACCTCCCGCAACATTCCCTCGCCAGAAGGGTTCAATAGTTTACTCGACAGGCGAATGGAAGCTATGACAAGTAGAAACAAGGCCAAGGAGGTCCAGGATTATCTGTTGGATCAAAACGACTGTGATTCATGTGAAATTTACCCGTGACAAAGGTTCTCTGAGAAAAGCGTGGCTGTCACGGTTGGCACCCCCGCGGCTTAAGGCGCAGGGCATAGCCGTCTGCGACTCCTGCCCGGTGCCTGCGCATGCCATAAAGCCGCACCGGCGCGTGTTGTGACCGAATGTGCTCTGGAGTGCACTGTACAGGGCAAAGGAGCTGCAGGGAAGAATCCGGAGAACTGTCTTTTAGCAACAGCTCTTCGGATTTTTTTGCCGGGCATCCAACACAGAGGAGTGTCCTGCCATGCCGGAATATTTCCAGAATGCCCTTGGATTTGGCTCCGCTGCGTGCAGCGGACCAGCGGAGATGGTTTATTCCTTTCGAATGCCCAGCACCATGGTTACTGCCCCGAGACAGGCACTGGCCGTCGTAACCCCCAAAGCCGCTTTCAGGCCCAGCCGGTCGATGAGCAGGCCGCCCAAACCGGAGGCGCAGACACTGCCCAGAGTGGACATGGTCGTTACATAAGCCTGTGCCCGGTTCGCGTCCTGTGGTCCGGACAGATCCCCGGTAAAGCGCACCGAGGAGGGAATAAACAGAGCGTAGGCGATCAGCTGGAAGAAAAATCCGCCATACAGACCGGCCATGGAGCCGGATAGGAGCACCAGCAGGTTCTGAACAGCAAAAAATACGGCAGAGAAGCGAAGCATTCCACCGCAGGAGAACCGCTTCAGGAATCTGTCAAACAAAAACATGGTAGGCAGCTCCAGGACGGCTACATAGCCTGTGAGCATGCCCATATCACGGTTGTTCCCTCCGGCGCCCTGTACAATTTGGAGCATGTAGCCGGTAAGGAAGGAATGACTGAAAAACAGCATCACACACCCCGCCAGAAGCGCCTGAAAGCTCCGGATGCGGAGGATGCTGTGGCTGCTTTTTCCTTCTTTGATTTTCTGCGGTTCCCAGGAAGGAGTACCCTGGCGGGAAAACCAGGCCATAAGCACCAGCATGGCCGCCGCAGTCAGCAGAGCGCAGGCAGGGACGGCACTGGTGCCTGTGCGGAGAATCATCCAGCCCAGCACGGCTGCCAGCAGGCCGTAGGCAAGAGAGCCCATGGCCCTGCACATGCCGAAGGGAATAACGATTCCGAATCGCTCAATGTAATACGCAAACGCATTGACCATCGGCTGGAGCATGATGACCAGAGCCAGAAAAAGCACATAGACCGCCGTAACAGCCAGGCTCCGTCCAGGAAGGAACAGCAGACCCGCTGCTGTCAGGCCTACCGCTGCGGCGGAAACCATAAGGACGGCGACAGGGGCCCGGGCTGTCCGATCTGCCGCGGACGCTGCCGGAGACTGCAGCACCAGCCCAAGTATATACCCGGATGCAATGATCAGCCCCAGCTGGCTGTTCGTGTAACCGCGGCCCAGCAGGAAGTTGGAGGAAAAAGAGTAGATAATGCAGCACAGCATCCAGTACACACCGTTGAGGGCGGCATACCCTGCCCGCAGCCGGCGGCTCCGGGAACCCGTCATGCCTGTCCCATCCGTGCCCGGAGCTGATCCGTGATGGCGGCTTCGAATACCTGGCAGGCGGCACGGTGGTAATTGTCCAGTTTGGCGGCGGAAGACGCCGGGGTTATTTCTGTCGTGCTGAAGGTGTCTACATCCAGAACGAATTCCCGGCGGCGGTTCGGTTTGGGATATTCCCCGTTGTAGATGCCGTACCGGATGGTGGCCCGGTCGGTTCCGTAGTTGAGCTCAGTTGTGCACATATGCCGTGCCAAAGCTCCGTCATTGGCAGCAAAGCGCAGACCACCTAAAAGCCAGGGATTAATATAATGCTCCCAGAAATCTGCTCCCAGACCCGGTCCGGCATCTGCCTCAGGCAGTTTGATCTCATTGACATAACGGAAGCCAAGCCTTCGGATGCGCAAATCGGGAAACTGATTGGCTGTGGCTTCCAGTAAATCCAGAAAGTCATCCCGGAAGGGGAGATAGCCGTCATATTGCTTCTGCGAGAGGAACACATATTCGCTGCACAGGGCACCGTGGACAGTTTTGTCCTCTGTCCAGAAATTGTGCTCCAGAAAGGTAATGGTTCGAGAGTCCTTTACAGGTCCCTGCGGGGTTTTCAACATTTGTACATCGGTGCGGGTGCGGTTGAGATCGTTGCGCTGGGGATAGTTTTCCAAAACCGGCAGGAGCTCTTCCGGAATCGGTCCGGCAAAAGGAACTGTTCCGGAAACGAAATCGGCACGCAGTATTACCTGTGTGATGAAATTTTTTGCATAATGGGGCATAGTGACTGTCCCCTCCTTTCCTGAATTGTAAGTATTCAGCGACCCATCTTCCAAAAGTACAATATGCGCAAAAGACAGCACGAATTGGTATCAAGTGGGCATCTGCAGAG
>CAZGAM010000193.1:0-2078 GCA_964523685.1 uncultured Oscillospiraceae bacterium
CGGCGGTACAGGGAAGTCTTTCAAGACACAGGGATTAAGAGGATTTGGAAATACGCTGTTGCCTGCTATAAAAAGACATGCAGGGTCATGCTCGGCCAATAAGAAAAGCAAGCGCCAGTTGGCGCAGGCAGACAGCGTTCTACCCAGCTATGGGCTCTACTGCTGAGAAATTTGCTGCATGCAGGAAAGTACCGGAGCGCAGCGAAAAGAGGTCTCCGGTACGGAGTTCATAGCCTGTGGTGTGTTATTTTAACGCAGCCGGCCGCACTGTGCAAGACGCCTTTATCAATTCTCTATCTTTTGAAAGGAGGAATCACCATGCAGATTCCTTCAGATCCCGCCGGGGGGCAGAATCTGCTGACATTCAGACAGGCTCTGGCCGGAACCGGATCGGACGATTACGACCGGGACCACTGGCTGTACGTACCTGATTTTTATACGGGATATCGATATATTTTGGGCACTCGGGGCCGAAACAGTCTCATTTGTATCGGCATCAATCCCTCGACTGCGGTACCGGACCATCTGGATCCTACCTTAAAGAGTGTGGAGCGGATCGCGCACCACAATGGCTACGACAGTTTCCTCATGCTGAATGTTTACGCCCAGAGGGCTACTAAGCCTCAGGATATGGATATACAGTGCAATGCCACCCTGCACAGGGAGAATATGGAGGCGTTTGCCCATCTTCTCTCCCAGCCCGGCGCTCCCGCCTCGTTGTGGGCCGCCTGGGGCAATCTTATTGAGACAAGACCGTACCTCAAAACCTGTCTGGCCGATGTGCTGGCCATCGCTCGGCATACTGGGGCGGTATGGTATACCGCGGGTCCCCGCTCCCGAAAGGGTCACCCTCACCACCCGCTGTATCTGAAAAAGGACATTCCCCTGGAACCTTTCGACGCCCAGACCTATTGGGACGCGTGTCTATAAACCCCTTCCAAGGAGAGGCAGATTTATGAGCACTGTTTTTGATTATCTCGCCTGGCGCGGAGACCTGACTATGGACAAGGATCCGCTCAATGAGGTGGACGGGATGATTTTGTCCCGCTTTGCCTATGTCCCCTTCGAATACTTTCAAAATCCACTTTCGGCGGAGTTTCTCCCTCTGAAAGAAATAGCGGCGCAGGCAGAACAGGACGAGGCGCTGCGCACCCAGAACCGGTGGATGCTCCAGGACAGAGAGATGCTGGCTGCCCTGAGGGAGAGCGCCCGTTTCAGCTGCCTGCAGGCTGGGCTGGAGGAAAGTGTGTTTGCCACAGACAGTCAGACCCAGTTTTCCGCCGTCACGGTAAAATTGGACCCGGGTCGGTATGCCCTGTGTTTCCGGGGCACAGACAACACCCTCATCGGGTGGAAGGAAAATTTGAACATGTCCTTTCTGTGCCCGGTGCCTGCGCAGAAAAAGGCAGTCGAGTATGTGCAGCGGGCAGCGAAAGCAGTCCCCGGCCGGCTGATCCTGTGCGGACACTCCAAGGGCGGGAACCTGGCTGTCTACGCTGCCTCGTTCTGCGGCAGCGCCGTGCAGGAGCGGGTGGACGCGGTGTACAACTATGACGGGCCCGGTTTTTTTGACCAGGTCCTGCAGCAGGAGGGATTTCTCCGGATCCAGGACCGTATCCGCACATACGTCCCACAGTTTTCTGTGGTGGGGATGCTTCTGGGCCATCCGGAGGGTCGGACCGTTGTCCATTCCACCCAGACGGGTCTGATGCAGCATGACACGTATTCCTGGCAGGTGCAGGGTGCCAGCTTCTGCCGGGACACGGTGACGGACGGCAGCCTTTTTGTGGACGCTACGCTGAAGCAGTGGACAGCCGACATGAGCCCCGCCCAGTTTGAGAAACTGGTGGATGCCATTTACCTTGTGCTCTCTGATACCCGGATGCGGACCATGCAGCAGATGAGAGACAATTGGCCGGAGACAGCAGCCAGGGTCGTCCGCTCCTTCACAGGGATGGATGAGAAGACCCGGGACGCTGTTTTCGAGGCGCTGAAACTGCTGGCACGAAGCGCAGGCCGGGAGGCAAGAGAGGCAATCAGCGCCGATCAGGCTCTATTATGGGAATGATTCTATAATT
>CAZGAM010000193.1:2088-3997 GCA_964523685.1 uncultured Oscillospiraceae bacterium
TCCCCACATCTGTCATCTTTCTGGAGTGAAAACAGGAATAATACCCCACCAAAGAGTAATTTCCTCGCCGGATGCGCCGGAGCCGCCGGTCAGGAGTGGAGAAAAAAGGACGGAGAAAGAGCGGATTTTTACCGATTTCCCGGAAAATACACTTGCAACATTTTGGGGCTTCGTGTATTATAGAATAGTTTGCAATCAAACCGGCATTAGCAGGCAGCAGATTTGGGAGGACACAGACATGTCATTGGAGGCACTGGATACCATTGCTCTGGCGGAGGAAAAGGCGCGTCAGATCCGCGCAGCCGCCCAGGTAGAGGCCAAAAAATCCGTGCAGGAGGCAGAAGAGGCGGTTCAGGCCTCTCTCGCCGAGGCGGACAGCCGGGCGGAGGCTGAGATCCGGGATATGATCCGGAAAGCGGATGACAAGGCCAAGGAGGATGCCGGCGTTCTGGCGTCCAATACCCGCAACCGGCAGGCGGCCATGAAAGCCCGGGCCGACCGGAAGATGGAGGAAGTCGTAGACAGGATTGTAGAAAGGATTGTGAACGGCTGATGGCCATTGTCAAAATGAAAAAGCTCCGCGTCATCGCCTACCGTGACCAGCGGGATGAGCTGATGCGCGCGCTGCAGCATTTGGGGTGCGTGGAGGTCCATGAGCCGGAGGAAATGCTGGAAGATCCGCAGGCGGCGGAGCTGTTGCGCCCGGAGCGGGCCGGCTTGACGGAGGCGCGGAACCGGGAGGCGGAAATGGACGCTGCACTGCGGGCCCTCGGCCAGTACGCCCCGGTGAAGAAAAAACTCCTGTCAGCGCGGCCGCTGGTCTCGGAAAAGGAGTTCCGAAGCGAGGAAGCGCTACAGACGGATATGGCCCTGGCAAGACAGATCAACGACTGGGACGGACAGATTCGGCGTCTGGGTGCGGAAGAAGTGCGCATCCGGGAGGAAATCACAGCGCTGCAGCCGTGGCAGAGCCTGAATCTTCCCCTGGAAAGCACCGGCACGAGAACCTGTGCCGCCGCCCTGGCGAATGTGCCGGCTACGGTGGATATGGAGTCGGTGGCGGACGCGGCGGAGAGTGCTACCGAGCTGGTGCAGCTGATTCTGGTCAGCGAAGATGAGCAGCAAAAATGCTTTGTGATCATTGCCCTCAAGGAGGAGATAGCCTCCGTGCTGGACAGCCTGCGGGGCGTGGGCTGTACCCCGGTGACCTTCCCCGGCTGCCAGGGCACGGCGGCGGAAAATATCGATGCGCGAAAGCGCCGCCTGACGGAGCTGGAAACCAGGCGGGAACAGCTGGAGCAGCAGATTGCCCAGCAGAAGGAAAAGACCGCCTCTCTTCGTTTGAGCGCGGACAGATTGGCGACCCTGACGGAACAGGCAGAGGCCGCGGAGCGGCTGCGGGGCACGGAGAGCATTGTTGCGCTGGAGGGCTGGTGCCCGGAACCGGAGAAGGAGAAGCTGGAGGCGTGTCTGAAGGGATTCGACTGCGCCTGGGAGTTTTCTGATCCCAGGGAGGACGAGTATCCCGAGGTACCGGTAAAGCTGAAGAACAACGCGGCCACAAGGCCGCTTAACATGGTGACGGAGATGTATTCTCTGCCCGCCTATACCGGCGTAGATCCCAACCCCCTCATGTTTCCGTTTTTTATTTTGTTCTACGGCATGATGATGGCGGATATGGGTTACGGTCTGCTCATGCTTCTGGGGGGCATTCTTCTGAAAAAGACCAGGCCCCGGGGCATGATGGATTACATGAGCGGTCTGCTGCTGATGGGCGGGGTGAGCACCTTCTTGTTCGGCGCCCTCACGGGGGGCTTTTTCGGGGATTTCCTGACGCAGATTGTCAAACTCACCAGCGGAAGGGATTTTGTTCTGCCCAGTCTGTTTACTCCCCTGGACGATACGCTGT
>CAZGAM010000194.1:0-3995 GCA_964523685.1 uncultured Oscillospiraceae bacterium
CCGGTTGGGCACTTCTATGCCCACGGTGGATATTTTATCCGGAACCGGGGCAATGCGAACACTTTTCACGCCCAGACTCAGGGCAATGTCCCCTGCCAGATTGGTAATTTTGTTCAGTTTTACCCCCTGATCCAGTTTCATCTCGTACCGGGTAATGGTGGGCCCATGTACCGCGCCCACCACGCTGGCACCCACGCCAAAACTGCGAACGGCATTTTGAAGCTGCTGCTCCAGGCTCTCCCCTTCCCCGTCGTCGTAGGTCTCGTCACCGCTGCTGTTGAGAAGGTCCACCGGTGGGAAAGCATACGCCGGTTTTTCCTCTTGACCGGCTTCAATCTCCTTCGCAACCGCCTCTGCTTCCGCCTGGGTGTCGATTTTCTCTCTCTTCCGGGGCGGCGCGGCCGGTTCGGCAGCCGCCTTTTTGCTTTTGTCCTCTGTCTCCAACTGGACGCCTGCCAGTTCTGCCGCTGCCTGGAAATCAAGAGGCTCTACCTGCTCTGTAGCGCTCTCCGGGTTCTTCCCCGCGAAGGCGGGTTTGCTCTGCTTTTCGGGTATTCTCGCCGTCTGCACGGGAACCGGTCTTTCCTTCTCCTCTTTTTCTCTCTTCTGCTGCTTCTCCGGAGACTTGGCTTTGGCCTTGGGGGGCAGAAATTCGCTGTCGTCCTCCTTGCTCTGGTCATACAGTTCCCGCTTGGGTCCCTTCTTGGGTGCCGGCTTTTTCTTCTTTTCCGGCGGTTTCTCCTCTACCGGCATGTCCTCCGGCGGTGGCTCCAGAATCCGGTACCGCTTATCTCCATAGGGCGGGAACAGATAATCCTCCTCCGGTATAGGTTCCTCTTCCTCTTCTTTCTCCTGCATTTCATATTCCAGTTTGGCTCTGTTTCTGAATTCCTCCCATAGATCCAGGAAGGATAAGTTGAACCCCTTCAGGAGGAGAAGAACGAACGTTACCAGTACAACCAGGAAACTTCCCACAATGCCGATGCATTTTTTCAGGATAATACCCAGAAGACCGGACACAACCCCTCCGCTGTGTTCGGTGAGATCCCGTCCAATCACCCAAAGCTGCGGCAGTAAATCCATAGAGAGATTCATCTCTCTTCTGAAAAAAAGAATATGGATGAAGGTTCCAAATACAACCGGCAGGCAGAGCACGCACACCAGTCTCGCCGCCACGGGCCTTCCCCTGTGAAAGCCAAGGATAAAAGCCCCCCACAGAAGGCAGACAGGCCAGAGATAGAATCCCCACCCGGTGAGGCTCATCAGAAGATCCCGCAAACCAGAAACCAGAAACGCATTGACGGGAAAATAGGCGATCACCGCCACCAGTCCCAGGAAAAGAAGAATCCCGCACCCCACTTCCCGGCGGATCGGTTTCCGGGCAGGGGCCCTCTTCTTTCTTTTTGCGGCGGAACTGGTCCGGCGCGTGGAGGAACTGCTGCGGGCAGAGCCGCTTTTGCTTGTCCTGGCTGTAGTACTGTGTTTCCCGGTAGAAGAAGTCCTTTTCCGGCCGGATGAGGTGGTTTTCCGGCTCCCTCCGCTCCGGGAAGCCGTAGAGGTGGATTTTTTTGTACTGCTGCGAGAGGTTGTTTTTGTCTGTGCCATTTTTTACCTCGGAACTATTCACGCACTCAGGCGAAGCCACACAACGATACTGACCGCCCCGACAAACCAGCAATAGTAGGCAAAGCCGCCAAAACGGCCTTTTTTGACGATCCGCTGCAACAGGCGGATGGAAAAATATCCGGTCACGCCCGCCACGAGCATCCCGACTGCATAAGCAGGCAGCAACGCGGTATTGATCCCCTCCTGCAGAACATCCAGCACCTCCAGCATCACAGCGCCGGACACGGATACCAGGCTCATTAGAAAAGAGAAGCGCACGGCAAAAGACCGGCGCAGGCCTCTTGCCATTCCGGCGGAGATGGTCGTTCCGGAACGGGACAGACCAGGCACCGTCGCAAAGGCCTGGGCAATGCCTATGATGAGCGCATCGAGCCAGGTCATCGTCCGCACCGTCTTTTTCCCTCTCGGGAGGCGGTCAGATACAAAAAGAAGCGTACCGGTCACGATGAGAGCCGCTCCGATAAACCAGGGAAGGGAGTTTAAACTCTCTATTTGGTCATTAAACGGGACAATCACAAAAAGAGGGACCGTCGCCAGTAAAATCATATAGATGAGCCGGCGGGTCGGTTTGTCCATGGCAGACAATCCTCTGCCAAGAAACAAATCCCCTGCCATATCCCCCAACTCGAAAAAAATATCGACTATATCCGGCCAATAGGCAATCAGCACTGCCACCAGCGTCGCCAAATGGAGCAAAATATTAAAAAAAGCGCTTCCATCCAACTCCATCAAGCCGGTTTCTCCCAGGAGATTTTCAAGCAGGGCCAGATGACCGGAACTTGAAATCGGTAAAAATTCTGCAACGCCCTGCACCAGACCCAACAGCGCTGCGTAAAGAATAATCATGCGTTTTCCCCTTCCCTAAGCGCATCGGCCGCATAGGCCGAAAGCCTCTTCTTTTCACATTATTATGACACACCCCGCGGCGAAAGCCAGGTATTTGCATTTCAGACCGCTGCCCGCATCCGCAGGGCTTAAGCGCCGGGTTCGGACGTGTCTATGTTATAGACGGATTTTCCCCACGGTATTGACATCGCAGTCATGCTCGGGCAATTCCGCTTCCTCCCCACCAGGTCCCACGATCCCTGCCGTTTCTCACCGCATTCGAAAAAAGCTGTCTGGACGCACTTAGCAATCCCTTTCCCGTACCATTTCGCTTCCTGCGCAAGCTCTAACCCCGGTGCGCCTACAGTCAACGAATGGTCGTGATCCGCCAGGATTCCCGTCTCGACAGCTTTTGCTTCTTTTAGGGGGCTTTTCAACCCCCTCAAAAACTCACTGGCAAACTTTGGGACACCAGCCGCAGGATATTACAGATTTGCCTTTGAATTTCAGAACCAAATTATACCGTGGCAGACTATGTATCACAATGGCCATTCCCTGCGTCTTCTATCCCACTAGCGAAACAGGGACTTTCGGTGTGTACCAGCTTCGTATTGGTAAATATTACCATATAAGCCGAAAAATTACAAGTCTCTTCCCGTTATTTTTCTTCCCGCCTGAAGCCAAAACGGGCTGCCGATGTACCATGCAAAAAAGATTTGACAGATAAAAAAGAATTTGATATGCTATAATAGCAAAAAGGCATTCCTTTCCCTGCAGATAATCAGAAAGGAGTTTTGAACAAAGCATGAACAAATATGCCGGCACCCAGACAGAAAAAAATCTGGAGGCTGCTTTCGCCGGAGAATCTCAGGCCCGCAACAAATATACGTACTTTGCTTCCAAAGCCAAAAAAGAAGGCTACGAGCAAATTGCTGCCCTGTTTCTCAAAACCGCCGACAATGAGAAGGAACATGCCAAACTCTGGTTTAAGGAACTGGAGGGCATCGGCTCAACTTGCGAGAATCTTTCTGCCGCTGCCGACGGCGAAAACTACGAATGGACTGACATGTATGCCAGCTATGCCGACACAGCCGAGGAAGAAGGATTCCCTGAACTGGCTGCCAAGTTCCGCCTGGTCGCTGCCATAGAGAAACACCATGAGGAACGCTATCGGGCCCTGCTCCACAATGTGGAAACATCTGAGGTCTTTGCCAAAAGTGAAGTAAAAATCTGGGAATGCCGCAACTGCGGTCATATTGTGGTGGGTACTTCTGCTCCAGAGGTCTGCCCCACCTGCAACCATCCCCAGTCCTACTTTGAGGTAAGGGCAGAAAACTATTAAGTCGTTGCTTCGGGCGGCCATTGGGCCGCCCGATTTTTCTGTGCGCCTGACGCGCCTGGCGGTGCATCCATGCATTTAGGAAGCGAAAGATTCGTATTTTACGCCCTTTAATAGTAAAGCCCCCGATTTTGGCCTTAATGCCTTCCTCGGGGGACTATATGGCAGCGGGAGAAGGATTCGAACCCTCACATACGGAGTCAGA
>CAZGAM010000195.1:0-3983 GCA_964523685.1 uncultured Oscillospiraceae bacterium
TCGGGCCAGAGGTTTGCCCATGGGTTCATTCCTGTCCCCATATCCGGCTTCCTTCAGATTCCACGTTGCCGTGGACACCCTTGCCTTCGGCTGTATCCTTCCCGCTACCGGGCAGATTCGGGACTCTCACCCGTTAGAAACGTGCGCCGCCGGGCGCACTTATAAAGCGGATGGCTTGAAAATGCCATCCGCCGATTGATTTTCCAAAGAAAGCCGTCCTGCGCTCCGGCAGTGCGCATGAAAGGAACATTCAGCGTCTTCCTGCTCCTCTCCCGCTGCTGTGACCGCCTCCGCCGATTCCACGGGAACCTCCGCTGCTACGTGGAGAGGAACTGGAGGAACGTCCGGCTCCCCGGCTGGAGACACTGGATCCGCTGCTTCTGGAAGGTCGGAAACCGCTGCCAGAGCGTCCTGCTCCGCTGCCGCTGCTGAAGCCTCCGAACCCGCTGCCTCTGGGTCGGCTGCGGGAGGGGGAACGGGGAGGCGGCGGGGCGCTGCGATAGCTGCTGGAACGAGGGGGAGGCGGGGGCGCATTGCGACGGCTTCCCGGTCCCGGCCCGGGGCTTGGCCCGCGATACCCGCCGGAAGGCGGCGGCGGGGGAGGCGGCCGCCGTCTGGGCCGTCCCCCCAAAAAGAACAGGACAGGGAAGAAGCCCCCGGTATAGCCGCCTCGCCTCATGCGCGTATACCTGCCTACTGAACTAGCCAGCCAGATGACGACCAGCGCGAGAAGGACCATCAGGACCACACCCAGAATGTATACGCTCCTTGGTATTGTGAGGAGTTGTGGTTCATAACCCTCAGAGGAATCCAAAGCCACATCATAATAATCCATATACCAGTGATAGAGCTGTTCTGTCAGGTTCTGTACCGCCTCATCAAAACGGTCCTGGTCCACATCATCCCAAAAATAGCGGTCCAGGTATTCTTCCGCCGTCTCGTCGTCAAAAACATACCGAAGTCCGTCTCCGACAGCAAGCCAGCCCCGGTACTCCTCTGTCACCAGAAGCAGGAGCATTCCATTATTCTCGCCGGCACTGCCAACACCCCAGTCGTTCATCAACCGGGTAGCCGCGATATCCGAGTCTTCGTCCAGATAAGCCGTGGTGACAACCACCAGCTGCGCGCCGCTGCATTCGCTTTCCAGCACCGCGTTATATTCCACCAGCGTCTCCTCCGTCTGCCGGGAGAGAACGTTCGCCAGGTCATTGGCATAAAAGCCGCTGCCTGTCCCTGCCTCCAGAGTGGCCAGGGCCTGGGGGCCGAGAAGACAAAGGCAGAGGAAAATGGCCAGAACACAGAATTTTTTATTCATGTCTTTTCCCCCGGAAATGGCTCAGGCGCTTGCACGCCCGTCAGATGCAGCAGTATATTGGCAGGGAATCGATCCAGAACGTTTTTCTGAAAAGCCTGGAGGTGCCGCGAATAGGCATCTTCCGAAGCAGCCTGGAGGGCACTTGTAAGATCGGAGAGGATGCTGTCATAATCATCATGGCTGCTGACAGGCTGGGCACCCTTTGCTCTCGTCCTCTCTACCTGCTCGACGGCCTCCTTCATAGCCTGATAGGCATCCGCCGCCAGGGCAATATCTCTCGCCTCCAGGGCGTCATCCAGAGAGCGGCGCGCCAGTTTCAGTGAATTATAGGCTTCCTGCCACGGCTCTTCCGGGCTCAGCACCGACAGCAGGCGGTTGGAAAGGGCCACGCAGTTTTCCAAATGGTCTGCCGGACAGGAGTAGGCCCGCTCCTGTTGGAGCAAACTTCTGTCAAAGAAGGCAGACTCTGCTTCCCGGCAGGCGCTGTTGAGGCTGCGCCGGCTCCCCAGAAAAGAGAATATACCCACCACGGCTAGGAACACAATTACCGCGGTAGAACGTTTTTTGAGGAAATTCATGGTTGATTTTGCGGGCCCTCAGCCATTCATTTCCAGCAGTTTTTGTTTCAGCTGTCCCTCGATGCGGCCCAATTCGACTTCCGCCTGTGCTCTGCGGACCCGGCTGTCGTCCTGAATCTTGCGGACATCTTCCAGGGTGGCAATCAGCTCCTTGTTGGTCTCCTGCAGGGTCTCCAGATCCACAATCCCCCGTTCCGCCTCCTTCGCCACGCCGACAGAGCCGGTATGCAGGGTCGCCGCATTCCTCCGCAGCAGCTCATTGGTTACCTCGCTCACATCATGGGTCGCTTCCATGGCCTGCTGGGAATTGTAGAGACTGAGTGCCAGCACCATCTGACTTTTCCAGAGGGGAATGGTGCTGTCAATGGCCGTCTGAATTTTCTCCACCATCATCGCATCGTTATTCTGAATGAGGCGGATCTGGGGGGCCATCTGGATGGAGATGACGCGGGTCAGTTCCAGGTCGTGGATTTTTTTCTCAAAACGGTCCAGCTGCGTCGCAAAATCATTGGCAGCCTGGGCATCTTCCGGCTTTCCGCTCTGCTGCGCTTTGCTCTGCAGCGCAGTCAGCTGGGTAGAACGCAGTTCTTCCAGTCGGAGCTTCCCCGCCAGGATATACATGGTAAGCTCTTTAAAATACGCCTGGTTCATCTCGTACATATTGTCCATCGTGACAATATCCTTGTTGAGCGTGATCCAGTGCTGGTTGAGCGCATCGGTCATTTTGTTGACATTGACCTCTGCCTTGTCATATTTGGTTTTTATGTCGGAAAAACTGCGGGATGCTTTTTTAAATAGGCCCTTCAATCCTTTGGGCTGCTCTACCGATGTATCGATGCCATTGAGCTGAGCCACCAGGTCAGAGAGCATGTCGCCCACTTCTCCCAAATCCTTCGTGCGTACCTGCTCCAGGGCCTGCGAGGAGAAATCCGCAATATTTTTCTGGGCTGCCGAGCCGTAACTGAGCACCTGCGCGGCGTTGGTCACATCAATTTTTTTGGCAAATTCCCGGACAGCTGCCTGCTCCTCCGGTGCCAGGGCGTTTAAATCCAGCTTTTCCACAGGCGCTTCCGCTTCCTGGGTATTGCCCGGCTCCGCCGGGGCCGGCGCAGCCTGCACCGCGGCAGCCGTCTCCGCGGGGGGCGGTGTCGGTGCGGGGGCAGGGTTCGGATCCAGGGTAAGATGAAACGCATACTTTGTATCGTCCGCCATGGTCATTCCTCCTTGTTTTTCTGCGTGTTCTGCTGGGATCTGTGCAGAAACTGCTGCAGTTCATCTTCTTTGCCCAATCCCTCTCTGGCAAGAAGATTTTCCATCACCTGAATGTCTGCATCCACATCCAGCGCATCATTTTTATAGAGGGCGTCCAGCTGCTTCTGAAAGGCATCCCTCTCCGTATGCAGCATGTCGGCAATTCGCCGCTTGGCGCCGGATATATTCTCCCCCTCCACACCCGGCGCACGCAGACGAACGTATGTCTGCAGCAGGTGAATGGTGGAAGGCAGAAAATAACTTTGAAATTTCTGGATCTGCGGGATATCTGACGGATCCTGGATCGCGTCTTCGGCTATGCGGTCGCTGAGAGAGACAAGGGAATGGATGCTTTCCTTTATGTCTTCCTCTTGGATTGCTTCCGACAGGTCCTGCATCTGTTTCGCCGCCTCCGCCGCATGGACGAGAATGCTGTCTGCCGGCTCGCCGTGCGATACAGGCTCCTTCTCCGGTTCGGGCACATACTCAATGGTGGGCTTTATGAGCCTGTCTGCAACCAGCCAGACGCCGGCTGTGAGCAGAGCCGCCAGCAGAAAATGCCACCAGCTGTATAGCGGGGCAATCAGGGAATAACCTGCAAACACAGCCGCAGCCAGATACACAGGTACGGCAGACTTATGCTTTATTTCACGCATTCCACACCTCCTCGCGCCTCTTTCCTTCCATATTTTATGCTAACGGCGGGATTTCGTCAAGGTTTACTTGCCAGTTTTGGCCCCATCATGTATACTATTATTCGAAGAGACCGAGCCGGTCTGTCTACTGCTTATCCTGCAAATGGAGGAGGAACATATGACCGCAATAAAAATAGCTCCATC
>CAZGAM010000196.1:0-3973 GCA_964523685.1 uncultured Oscillospiraceae bacterium
GGGTGCCGCCACCAGCCAGAACATATGATCCATTTTATTTTATTACGAAAAAAAGCACAGGTCAATAGTTTCTTTTAAAATTATGTAAAACCAAGCAAATTTCACTGGAAATTTCAGTCTGGAATGTAGTGTACCTGCATCCCATCAGAGAGATTGAAGGTCCCTGCATCGCTTTCTCCCATGGTCATGACGGCGCTGAGGAGCATACGCAGTTTGTAATCTGTATTGTCGTTGGAGCCCATGCGCACCGTAAAGCGGTTCAGATAGCGAAAGGTGGGACTGGCCGCATTGGCCATGTCCAGATCCGAAATATCCGCCCCCATGCCCAGCTCCTCTATGCTGCTCAGCAGGCTTTTCAAATAGGACAGCTTCAGGGTCTCTGCCTGATCCACTTCCATAAAACTGCCCGCCTCCGGATTTACGGGCGTCACATTCTTCACCTGAATCAGTCCCGTCAGCTCGTCCGGGCCGGCCTGGTTGAGCAGTTTTCCATTTCCCGTGACAATCCAGAAGACGCCCTCACATTCCACATAAGCCACAGCCGTGCTCTCCTCCACAGTGATGAGAATCCGATTGGGAAGACTTCTCTCCACCCGGGCAGATTCCACCATGGGAAGTCTGGCGTTGATATTGCTCACAGCGGAGGCCTGATTGACAAAAAACAGGTTGTCCCCGATCCCTATGCCGGAAGCCTCGATAATCTCCTCAGGCGTATAGGCGGAAACACCGATTACCTCAATGTTCTGCACCCGGAAAAAAACACTCAGGCCGAATACAATGGCCACAATGACCAGCAGCACTACGATAGGGGTGAGAAAGGTTTTCTTACTTTTTTTGCGTACGACGCCGTATCGGTCACGTTTTGCCAATCCCATTCCCTCCTGTCTCCGCCTGGGAAAGACCGCTCTCTTTCGGCGTCTTCCGGACCGGCTCCGGCTGCACACCGGTCTTCCCGTCCGCCAGAGACAGCACCAGCGCGGCGATCCGGTCTGTGGCGTCATTGAACCCCATTTTCAGACTGGCAATGTGCATTTTCGCCAGCGCCGCCGGATCGGTGAGAAGATTCTCCACGGCGGCAAAAAGGTCCGCACCGGTAAAGCTCCCCTCCAGCATCATTTTCGCAGCGCCTGCTTTCTCCAGGACCCGGGCATTTTTCTCCTGGTGGTTGTTCACCACATTGGGACTGGGAATCACCACCGCCGGCTTGCCGAGATAGGTCAGTTCGCTGATGGTGGAGGCGCCGCTGCGGCACAAAATCACATCCGCCGCCGCCATGACCCGCGGCATGTCATAGATGTACTCCCGTACATCCACCCCTGTAAGAGGAAGTCTTTTCTCCTGGATCTGCTGCCGAACCTGGTCATAATACCGCCTGCCGGTAGCATATATCAGGTGGAAAGGCTGCTGTCCCATTCGGGCGATCAGCTCCAGCATGTTCCGATTCATCACCTCTGCCCCCAGCGAGCCGAATACAGCCAGCACCAGGGGCTGGTTATCTGACAGGCCAAGTTCTCGCCGGGCCCGGATTTTGTCCGTATTGCGGAAATCCACCCGCACAGGAGTGCCCGTCACCTCTACCTTTTCCGGCCGGCTGTATAACTGGCGGCTCTCCTCCAGCCCCACCAGGATCCGGTCCACACTTCCGGCCAGCATTCTGGTTGTCAGCCCGGGCACTGCGTTGGATTCATGCACCGCGGTGGGAATACCTAGGCGGGAGGCCATTTTCAGCACCGGGTAGCATACATACCCGCCTGTACCAACCGCCACATCCGGCTGAAAAGCGCCCAGGATCTCCCGGGCATGCCGGCATGCCGACGCCAGCCGGCCCACCGTCCGGATATTTTCTGCGATTTTCGCCGGCTTCAGGCTCCGCTGGAACCCGGATATGCGCACCGTGCGAATGGGATATCCCTCCCGGGGCACCAGCTCCGTCTCCATGTGGTTTTCCGCCCCCACAAAGAGGATCTCCGCCTGGGGGTCCAGTTCCTTGATCCGGCCGGCCACCCCCAGCGCCGGGTTAATATGCCCCGCGGTGCCGCCGCAGGTAAACAGTACTTTCATGACCGCCTCTCCGGAATATCCCGGGACAGGGATAAGACGATGCCAAGCTCCGCCATCTGCAGCAGCAGAGCCGTACCCCCATAGCTGAAAAGAGGCATGGAAATGCCCGTGCAGGGGATGGAATTGGTACACACCGCTACATTAAGGAGTACCTGCATGGCCAGGTGGGTGCTGATGCCTGCGCCTACCAGGGAACTGTACCGGTCCCTGGCGTGCAGACTCAGCCAATAGCCCCGGATCACCAGCATTGCGAACAGGGCAAGCAGCAGGGCCGCGCCTACAAACCCCAGCTCCTCACAGTAGATGGAAAAGATGAAATCATTATGCTCCTCCGGCAGGTAGAGAAACTTCTGCCGGGAGTTTCCCAGCCCCAGCCCCAGCAGGCCTCCCGAGCCAATGGCATACAGGCTCTGCACAATCTGAAATCCGGCGTTGGACGCGTCAGAGAAGGGGTCCTGCCAGGCGGTGAATCGATTTCGCACATAGCCGAACAGGGCATAGCCCACACCCAGCACCAGGGCGGCCGCCGCGCCGCCCACCACGAACCAGCGTATCGGCAGTCCGCCCAGGTAGAGCATCACCAATCCGATGGCCCCAATGATAATAATGGCCGACATATGGGGTTCCAGGGCCAAAAGCAAAAAGATAATCCCCATACAGAGGCCGAACGGGATTAAGCCTCGCAGGGAGTTCAGTTGTCTCTTATTTCGGCACAGAAGGGCTGCGAAGTACAATATCACGCCGATCTTGACGATTTCCGAGGGCTGAAAGGTCGTAAACTGCAGGTTCACCCACCGGCGGGACCCGTTCACTTTCTCCCCGATTCCCGGCACCAGTACCAGCGCCAGCAGCGCAATACTGACCGTCATGACCGTACTGGATATGCGCCGGTAAAAGTCCATGGGAAAGCGGGAAATGAAAAACATGACGCCCACGCCCACCAGGGCAAACAGGGCCTGGCGGACAAAGTAGTAGGTCGCATTGCCGCCCGTGATATGGCTGGGATCATAGTAGGCTCTGGCAAAGCTTGCCGACAGCACTGTGATGACGCCGATCGCCAGAAGCAGCAGGCTCAACAGCGCAAAAGGCACATCGACCGAGCCACGTTCCGAGGTGGGAATCCCATCGGAGTAATCCGACAGCCGGGTATGATTGAGTTGAATTGCTTCTGCCTGATCCGCCATGTGTCCTTCCGCCTTTCTCTGTCTTCCCGTTTCTGAACCAGCAGCCCGGCTTGCCCGGGCAGCGCTTTCTCCTCCCGCCGGTCTGTCTTTTCATTTGCCTGTGTCCAGGCTTTTTCCTGCTACGCCGCATCCGGTACAGGAGCCGCTTTTTCAGCCGACGCTGTAGCGTCCCACGGTGCCCAAGAAGGCGATCACCGCGGAAATCACGCTGATCGAAGTGAACAGCGTCACAATTTGCACTTCCGTCCACTTGTGCCCGAACCAGCCTCCCATCTCCAGATGGTGGTGGAAGGGTGCCATTTTAAAAAAGCGCTTTCCGTGGGTCAGTTTGAAGTACGTCACCTGGATAATATCCGACAGTGTCTCCAGAATAAAAACAAGACCCAGGGGGATCAGAATCAGGGGCACATCCAGCGCGAAGGCCATGCCGCATACCGCCCCGCCCAGGAAAAGGCTTCCCGTGTCCCCCATAAAGCACTTGGCGGGGTGAAAATTGAACAGCAAAAACCCGAACAGTCCTCCCGTGAGGCCCGCGCAGAACACAGCCAGAGAGCGAAAATGGCTGCCCCACGCCACACACAGGGCTGTGTAGCACACAAACACCGGCACGCATACGCTCCCCGCCAGGCCGTCAATCCCATCGGTGATATTCACCGAGTTCACCGTGCCCACCATGATAAAGGCAGACAGCACATAGTAAAGCCACTCCGGCAGCCAGATGGTCCGGT
>CAZGAM010000197.1:0-3968 GCA_964523685.1 uncultured Oscillospiraceae bacterium
TCTGGTACTCGGCTCCTCCCTGGGAAACGCCCAGCATTTCTGTCGGCGCTGAACGGGTTGTTTTCGGTCATCCTCATGCCAGTTTCCCCACTATCTCTCCGCAGGCACCGTTGCCACAGCAACGCTTTGGACTTTCTTTCGTCTCGGTTTCCGTCGATGGCAGCGGTACTATGGATTCATCTGACTTCCTGCGAGTAATCTTGAACCAGGCTCGGCATTCCGCCTCGCATGTCCGCAGGACCTCCCCGGGTACCACACCTTTCTTTCTACATACCCGCCCTCTCTACTCCAGGCGATTGCGTATAGTTATTGGGCTTCGGCCTGTGTAGCAGTCTTCCCCTCGCTTGGTGCCTATAAATGGTTTCTGTTCGTCGGGGTTTGCCCATGGGGTTCATTCCTGTCCCCCTATCCGGCTTCCTTCCCATTCCACGTTGCCGTGGACACCCTTGCCTTCGGCTGTATTCTTTCCGCTACCGGGCAGATTCGGGTCTTTCATCCGCTAGAAACGTGCGCCGCCAGGCGCACCACAAAAACGAACTGCTTCTCCTGCGAAGATGTAGTTCGTTTTTTATATGGCGAGCCCGAAAATCCGGGGCAGATTTGGATCGGGTCTGCTTCTGAAGGTACGGAATGATTAAAACAGTTTGCGGGAATAGGACAGCGGCGCGAAAGACGCTTGCAGAACATGGAAAAAAGTGGGGCTATTCCATGAAATTCCGGAATTCCGGGAAAACGGATTGCGCGGAAAAAGTTAAGGTTGCTTTTCTTGAAAATTTTTCTTATAATAGGGAAAATGTTTCCTACTTTGGGCCGTATTTGGCTAGCTGGCAGTTCAAACTTGAGGCGTTTTTTGACCTGATGATTCTGCCGAAAGATTCTTTACTTCATCGATTATAATTATGCTTGGCAGCAGGGATCATCTCGATAGGCGAAGAATGCGCCGCTTTTTTTCTGCTTCCCCGTTTGGAACGGCGGCAAACCGCAGCCGCTTCTGTCCGATACGCGATGGCAGCCGGACATCCTGAAATTTTTCTGCGGGAAGGCAGGGCGGATGCGTGAGTAAACGGGATTTTCCCGCAGCGCAGGGTGCTCCCAGGGCCCTTCTCCGGAGATGTCCCTTCCGAACCTGAGTCACAAGCATTTTTCTCTTTTGCAGGAAATGCATCCTGCGCAGCGGAGGTGTTTTATGAAAAAATACAAGTTTTTGTCCCTGGCGGCCGTCCTGTTGCTGATAACCACCTTGCTGCCTGTGCAGGCACTGGCGCTGGAAGATCCCTCTGTAACTGCCAGGTCGGTGGTGCTGATAGACGCTGCCAGTGGGGACGTCTTGTATCAGAAAAACGGGGATATGACTGTGAATCCAGGGGAACTGACTACCCTTATGACAGCCCTTCTTGTGGCAGAAGCAGCGGATGGTCAGAGTATCACTCTCAGCGAAAAAGTGGTGGCCTCTGAGAATTTCCGCTATAATCTTGGAGAAGGGGCCATTACGGCAGATCCAGCCATTGTACCGGGAGAAAGTCTCACCGTGGAGGAGCTGCTGTATTCTTCCCTGCTTGGTTCCGCTGCGGATTCCTGCAATATTTTGGCGGAGCGTGTGGGTGGAACAGTCGAAAGCTTTATCGAGGCCATGAACCGAAGAGCAGCGGAGCTGGGATGCACAAATACCCATTTTGCCAACGCGAATGGCCAACCGGCGACAGACGGCCAGACGCAGCAAAGCACGGCTCTCGATCTGGCAAGAATCAGCCAGCAGCTGGTGACCAAACGAACCATTTTGGATGTCTGCCGGTCGACCAGCTATACCATAGGCGCAACAGAGGTGGCGGATACCCGTACCGTTACCAATTGGAACTATTTGGTGAATCCTTCGAGCGGGTTTTATTATCAGCAGGCTTACGGATTGAAAGCCGGAAACATTGCAGAAATCGGTCCATGTCTCATCACGGCAGCGGAGTACAATGATGTAAATGTAATTGCGGTGATCCTTGGGTGTTCTGAAAATGGAGATCAGTTCCGGGATGCGGTCTCGCTTTTTGACTGGGCTTTTGGAAATTACAGCTATCGGCAAATTTTAAATCCCTATGACACCCTGGCTACGGTGGAAGTTGCTATGGGCAGTCCGAATACGATCGGTGTGCGGGCGGAAACCACCATTTCCATGTTGCTGCCCAATGACCAGCAGCTGGGCACGGTGGAATATGCTATTCAGTACAACTCGGAGCAGGGGGGAGAAAGATTAGAGGCGCCTATCAATGCAGGATCCTCTCTGGGTACGGTAACGGTTCTGGTGGATGGGGTGGATCACGGAACGACCCGCCTGGTGGCAGCTACAGGATCCGATATATCCAAGCTGGATTATCTGCGAACACAGCTGAAAACGATGATCCAGACGCCGGCAGTTCAACAGATTTTCAGAATTCTGCTGATCGTTTTTATCATTTATCTGCTGCTGGTGGTATTGTACCTTATTCAGAGAATGAATCACCTGCGCACGATGCGTAGGGCCAGAAAAGAACGGGCCCGGTCCAGGGCACATCAGGAGGCAAAATGGCTGGAAGTACCCCAAGAGGAATTGGAAGGACCTGCAGGCTATTTTGATGAGCCGGAATATCCCCAGTACGATGAGGAACAGCCCCAGCAGGACAATGGATACGACGACTATGAGGAGAACTTCTACGATGACATACAGCCGGAGGAAGAGGATACATTCAACAGAAGAGGCAGACATGAAAATACTTCCAGAGGCCCCGGCGATGCGGTGGAGGCTGATTTCGAGGAAGACTTTTCCTGACATTCCCGCAGTGTGAAAACGGCAGGGCAGACAAAGAAGTTTGCTCTGAGCAGTATTCTATGAGGACCCGCATAGTTGTCTTCTACATAGGTAATATAAAGCACGTTAAGCACAATAAACTGCGCTATAGCGTGCTTTTTTGTAAGTAAAAAACTGAGCTTGAGAAGTGCCTGAGAAGAAAACTGTAGATTCCCCCGGCAGAAGGAGGGACAAAGCCGAAACGTACACGACGGGGTGGGCTGGTTGACCGGATTCCCGACGGCAGTCGGTACGCAGAGAAGCCGGTAGAGACGGGCTTTCCCTGCAGGCTGTGAAATGAGCCCCGCTGGCACGTGCTGAAAATGCCGATGTCGGCAGACGGGGCGTATGGGCCCTCAGAACACGTTTTCGGGGAGGGTGGGTATTTTTATACCGGAATGGCCCCCGATGTTCGCCAGAGAGACCGTACAGTGCTCACAGAGCGTGTTTTGAGACGGAGTATCCGAAAGCGGAATTTCTGCCAGCGGGACCAGACGGGGATATTGTCTGAGGGGACGTTTTTTGGCTTTGTACGGGGCGCGGTGAGCCAGCGGGAATAGGTTTATCCTCGTTAACTTTTTTGTACTGTATCTTCATCGCGTCTTGTCTCCATCCTCATCGGAAAGCTGATCCTCCAACAATTTTTGCAAAACTTCTTTGCTGGGCAACACAGTCTCATATTTACTCGCAAAAATCTGGGAATTATCTTCCGGAAGAGTCATTTCAACGACTGCCTGGTTCTTATCTTTGTAAAGAATAATGCCTACTGTCTTATTCTCATCCGGCAGCTTGACCTTACGGTCATAATAATTCACATACATCTGCATTTGTCCTATGTCCTGATGTGTCAGTTTGCCGATTTTCAAATCAAACACAACAAAGCAACGCAGCAAACGATTATAAAAAACCAGATCCGCTCTAAAATGCTCCTCCTCAAAAGTAAAACGCACCTGTCTCCCCACAAAAGTAAACCCTTTTCCTAGCTCCAGAAGAAATTCCTGAAGATGGTCGATAATTCTTGTCTCCAGTTCGCTCTCTGAATACGCTGTCTTTTCATCCAAACCTAAAAATTCAAGAATGTAAGGGTCTTTGACAGCATCTTCCGGCTTTTCAATCAGCTGACCTTCCAGTGCAAGCCGATAGACTTCCTCTTTAT
>CAZGAM010000198.1:0-3961 GCA_964523685.1 uncultured Oscillospiraceae bacterium
CGAGTACCCAACAGGCGAGGCAGGGTACCCAGAGTACGCAGAGACCGAGTACCCAGCAGGCAAGGCAGGGTGCCCAGAGTACGCAGAGACCGAGTACCCAGCAGCCAAGGCAGAGCACGCAGAGAAGATCATCTGCTGCAAGTCAGCCGATTCGTCAGACCGGGACGCCAAGACGCGTATCGAGAGAGGAACCGCCGTATGAACAACAACCTCAGCGGCGGGACAGGGAATATGAAAGCTATTCTGCGCCTCGGAGCAGAAATGTAAAAGAAGAGAGAGTCTATCCGGATGGACGGCAGCAGCGGCAGAGGAGAGAATCCTATGACAATCAAAGGCCGCGCTATGAAGATCCCGAGCCATGGCACGGAAGAGGTCATGGCAACCGCAAACAGAATCTTCCCTTGATTTTGCTGGTGGTTGTGCTTGTATGCGGTGTACTGTTTGCCGGCGGAAAGCTGATGGGCATCATGCTTGATTACCGCCGCGACCGAACAGCCTATGATACCCTTGCGGAACAGGCTCTGAACGGCTTGGCGGAAATGAATGTAACGCCGGATCCAAATGAGCAGGATACATCCCAGGAAGAGACAACGCAGAGCACATCAACAGTTGACTGGGAATATTTGCGCGGCGTAAACGGGGATGTGGTTGGATGGCTCTACTGTCCGAATACCCCGATTAATTATCCGGTCGTGCAGACCACGGACAATGATTTTTATCTTCACAGAAGTTTTTGGGATAAGCAGACGAATACGTCAGGAACGTTGTTTGCCGATTCCGTGTGTAATATAGGACCCAATTATAATAATTATATCATTTACGGCCATAATATGAAGGATGGGTCCATGTTTGCTTCCATAGAGAAATATGTGGACAGTTCTTATTATACAGAGCACCCTTACATCTATTTCTTCACGCCGGATGGCGACTACCGAGTGGAACTGATTGCTGCCCATATTACGGAGTCGTCCATGACAAACTATCCGTATTATTTTACAGATAATTATGACTATCAAGTGTATCTCAACGATATTACCTCACACTCTTTCTTCAGTACCCAGGCATCGGTGTCCACGGAATATCAGCTGATGACCCTCTCTACCTGCGACTATTCAGGCGGGTATAATGATCCGCGGTTTCTTCTCCATGGGCTTATGGTTCCTGTGACTGCTGCCGCGCAGCAATGACCTTTAACAGGGGAGCCAGTTGAAACATTGCACGCACAGGACAGGTGTTGATGCAGGAAACCAGACGCCAAGTTCTCTATGGCGGCTATGATTGTTGGTTCGCTGAGCCGCAGGCGGTTCAAAATACGGAAAAATGACCGGAGCGCTGTTTCAACAGCTCTCCGGTTATTTCCGTTTTGAGCTGCAATACAGAGATGTTTTGGCTTCCTGGAGCAGGCAATATCTGCTCATGATTGACAGAGGCTGGAGGCTGCTATGGCTATGGGTAGAAGCGGCAAAGAGAAAAATTTTTCCGGGTTTGAAACAATTTTCCCTTCTGAAGCGTATATATTCGTGAAAGGCCTTTCAAGGAGAGAAGATATGACGGAGGCACAGTTTACAGCCCTGGCGGGGAAACACATGGACACGGTATTTCGTCTGGCGTACAGTTACCTGAAAAACAGTGCAGACGCGGAAGACGTGACGCAAGATACCCTGCTGAAGCTCTATCAGTCCGAGGAAAACTTCCAGAGTGAGGAACATGTCCGTGCATGGCTCATACGGGTGGCGGCTAACGAGTGCAAAAGCCTTCTACGTTCGTCATGGCGGAAGGTGGAACCCTTGGAAGAATATATGGAAACTTTGGACTTACCCAGTCCTGAGCATGAGGAGCTCTTCCGGGCGGTCATGGCTCTGCCTGACCGGTATCGCGTTTTGATTTATCTTTTTTACTATGAGGGATATTCCTCTGATGAAATTGCCCGTATGCTGGATATGCCGGCGGCTACTGTACGAACCCGCTTGGCCAGAGCAAGGACAAAATTGAAAAACAATTTGACGGAGGCTTATGCATGAGGATGGATCGAAATACCTATTGGGAAACTTTTTCCTGCCTGCACGCCTCCGAGAACACACTATCGGAGGTGCTGAAAATGGCACACAATGCGGATAATAAATCGAAAAAGCGGAACCGTCGGGTGATGACGGTTCTGCTGGCGGCAGCGCTTACCGTTGCCCTTTCCATCACGGCTTTTGCCGTGGCAAGCCACACGGATTTTTTCCGGAGTGTTTTCGGCGATCAGGAGGTAGAGAGTTATGAAGCCTACGAAGATCTAGAAGACGACACGAAGCCGGACAGCGGCACGACGGTTTTTCCCGGCTACGAACGGGAAGAGGTGGACGAGGAGACAGCGGAAAATTTGATAGGCAGCCAAATCACCTCTCAGGAGGGATCTGTTACCGTAGAAGGAACCACTCTTTCAGTGGAGGAGCTTCTGGTTGATGATACCGGTGTGGGGGTTCTCACCTTTAAAGCAGCAAACCCGGACGGCTTTCCCGCTCTTGCCAGGTTAGAGGATTTTCCGGGGTCAGAAATCAGCAATTATATGCCCTTTGATGAAGAGAAGGGGTGGATTACGGATCCGAGACTGATTTTAGGAGAAGAAGATCCTGATGGTCACGCCAACTATCCCGTGAATTTTCACACCTATGTGGACAAAGTCCGCTCTTCCGACACGGAGATGTATCTTATGATGTATTTTTCTTCCCTGGTTCCGATCACAGAAGAAGATGACCTGACTCTGGCTACCCGCGTAATGGCTTATACGGGAGAAGTAGAAACTTTTCAGGATTGGGAAACCGGCGAGGAGATAGAAGATCCCATCACAGAACAGACAGACTACACACTTCCGCTTGCAGTATCAAAGACCGCTGCCTCCATTCCTTTTGCGGAAGACGGCGGCGGGAAGGCCATGGTATCACCTATCTCCCTCAGCCTTACCGGCATCAACATGACAGACAACACGAAGAGCATCACTTTGGTTTACGCCGACGGGTCAGAGTATGCAGTGACAGACGGGGAAAACCGCAACATCCAGTATGCGATGGAGTGGAGCCAGAGCAATATGGAATCCAGCAGTGATTTCATCGATTTGAGAGGAGCGGAGGCCCGGTATGTGCTGCTTTTCAACCGCTTGGTAGATCCGGAAAACATTGCCTCCGTTCAAGTAGTGCTGAACGATGGTACATCCTATACGTTTACACTCGAGTAAAAAGAATTGATAAGATTTTTCGGCTAAGAACCCCACCCCTTTTTATAAAGGGGTGGGAGGCCGATTTCTTATCTTTGTGTCCCCCGATACCGTCGAATGATCACCCAGGGTACAGGCAAAGTTCTGGAGATTTAGAGATACATTGAGATGAATAGGAAAAATGGTTGCTTATTTCCCATATTGACCGTCCTGCTAATTCTGCTGACGGCGTGTAACGGTGATGGCGTTTTTTCGGAGAATAATCCGGGTACAGATGAAAGCTATAACAATGTCGAGAATGTCAAGCAGCAGGACCTGCAAGAGCAATCTGCCGAGTTGGGAAGCGAAGTGGAATGTGCCACCGGAGATTTCGCCAGTGGAAAATTAATATACACCGCCACAAATGTCAGCATTGTAACCAACAAGACCAGTCTCCCTTTAGACGGGGGATTTACAGATGACGCCGCGCTTAACTTCTACTTGGGTGAGGACAAGGCAGAATATGATCCTGGCAAGGAAATAAGCTACCGATACCCGAATATAACGGATGAAAATGGAGATTTTGTAGAAGGGGGTTATCTGGTATTGGTGGACTTCCATGTTCGAAGCGATGACGCAAAATCTTATACTACGAGTGACCTGGACAGTTCAGGCTACCCTATGGGAATGTTTGACGATCCTTATCTTTTCACCCCAACTCCTATTTTGGTTGACCTCTCCAAATGGACTGATGAGTACTATGCAGGGACTGCTTATCAATATTTC
>CAZGAM010000199.1:0-3919 GCA_964523685.1 uncultured Oscillospiraceae bacterium
CGTAAGCGACAACCACGGGGAGAGGGGGATGTTTGGAAACACAGAAGGGGAAAGCATTATGGCATTGCTTTTCGCAGCGCCCTGGTTTTTCCTAATTGACCCAGCGAGAATTTGCCAGCGCCGAGGACGAGGGGCGTGTATGGGATCCATCTCTGCACTATAGTACGCTTAGCGATCTAACTCCTGAGGCTGCTGCGCTTCCGATACGCATACAGCAAAAAAGGCTGCAGATTTCCAACCATCCGCAGCCTTTTTCTTTGGTCCCTTTTTTACAGGAACTTCATTAAATTATAGCTAACAATCAGGCCGGAGAACATAATGGAAACGGTAGAGCATAATTTGATGAGGATGTTTAAGCTGGGGCCGGAGGTATCCTTGAATGGATCTCCTACGGTATCGCCTACCACGGCCGCCTTGTGCTGCTCAGAGCCCTTGCCCCCGTGGTTGCCCCGTTCAATATACTTCTTTGCATTATCCCATGCGCCGCCGGCGTTAGACATAAACACAGCCATGGCAAAGCCGGTGACGGAGACGCCGCCCAGTAGCCCGACAACCCCTGTGGGGCCCAGAATCAGGCCGGTGGCAATGGGAACAACCACAGCCAGCAGAGCCGGGACAACCATCTCGTGCAGAGCGCCTTTTGTGCACAGTTCCACACAGCGGGAATAATCCGGATCCGCCTTGTATTCCATGATGCCGGCAATCTCATGAAACTGCCGGCGCACTTCCCGCACAATGGACTGGGCTGCCTTTTGCACAGCGCTCATGGTAAAAGCGGAAAAGACGAATGTGAGCATGGCGCCAATAAACATGCCAACCAGAACTGTGGGACTGGTGAGGGTGAAATTCAGAACCTCGTCGGTCTTGCCCTGAACAATATTTACATAATCAACAAGAAGGGCCAAAGCGGTGAGGGAAGCGGAGCCAATGGCAAACCCTTTTCCGGTGGCTGCGGTGGTGTTGCCAAGAGAATCCAGAGCATCCGTGCGTTCGCGCACTTCCTCCGGCAGGCCGCTCATTTCCGCTATGCCTCCGGCGTTGTCAGCAACCGGGCCGTATGCATCGGTAGCCAGGGTAATGCCAAGCGTAGAGAGCATGCCCACACCGGCAATACCGATTCCGTACAGACCCTGGTTGAAACCGGTGGAGAAAGCGCCGTTGGCATCCAGAATCGTGGTGGTGCCTCCTGCGGCGAAATAACTGAGCAGCACAGCAGCGCCTACAATCAGAATGGAAGCCATGGTGGACTTCAGACCCAGAGAAATACCGCCTATAATAATCGTAGCGGTGCCTGTCTCGGAGGCAGCGGCCAGATCCTGCGTGGGCTTGTAGTTGTCAGAAGTATAATATTCTGTAAAATATCCAATGGCGCAGCCGCCGATCAGCCCGGCGAGGATGGCTACATAGACACCCCAGCAGTGGTTGGCTGGGCCAAGAACCCAATAACACAGGGGAGCGGCCAGGATGGCACTGAGAACCGCGGCTGTATACGTACCTGTGCGAAGGCTTTTTAACAGGCTCATCTGGGTGGCGTCTTCCTTGGTTTTTACCAATAAGGAGCCAAACAGGGAGCAGGCAATACCCACAACGGCCAGCGCCAGAGGAAGGAACATGCCGTTCCACCCATACTGGGCGGTTGCAGCCAGGGCGAAAGTAGCCACAATGGAGCCGACATAGCTCTCAAAGAGGTCAGCGCCCATACCGGCTACGTCGCCTACATTGTCGCCTACGTTGTCGGCAATGGTAGCGGGGTTGCGGGGATCATCCTCCGGGATGCCCGCTTCTACTTTGCCCACCAGGTCAGCGCCTACGTCCGCGGCTTTGGTGTAAATACCACCGCCCACACGGGCGAACAGGGCCACGAAAGAAGCGCCCATGCCGTTCATCACCATGATGTTGGCAATGGAGTGGGCATCGTTCATATGCATGACGTACTTTAATATAAAGAACCAGATGGTTATGTCCAGCAGCCCCAGGCCAACCACTACGAAGCCCATGACCGAGCCGGCGGAGAAGGCGACGTTCAGGCCTTTGTTCAGGCTCTCACTGGCGGCGTTGGCTGTGCGGGCATTGGCATTTGTGGCAATTTTCATCCCGATCAGACCGGCCGCCACAGACCAGATTCCGCCGGTGAGATAGGCGAGGGGTGTTACCTTCGGCAGCATCTTTCCGTTTGTGCCGAAAGCCATTATCAGAAGAATGATAAACACGACGCAAAAGACCTTTGCGACGGTAGTATACTGGGCTTTCAGATAGGCGTTGGCGCCTTCCCGAATGGCAGAAGCCAGCTTCACCATCTTTTCGTTGCCTTCCGATGCGCGCATCACTTTATTGCGCTGATACCAGGCGAACAGCAGAGCGACCGCAGCTCCTACAAAACCAACCCAGAACATGTTCTCAAACATAAGCAAAAACTCCTCCTCTCAGAGAATTGCAATATCTATCATACATCTTTCTTCCTCATTTTTCAAATAGATTTTCTCAATTCGGCATGTTTCCCGCAGGGGAGGGAACTGCCTCGGCATCGGAAAGCGTTTCAACCAAATCCGCCAGGGCCTGCCTCGTCATCAGGATGTTGAGAAGATCCAGCATTGCGTTGGAAGACAGGCGGGAAGGAAGGCACAGGGCCCTTAAAAGACGAGATCGGCGCCCAGCGCTCCCGTTGCCCCCGGACAGACCCATGGCATAAAGATCTGCCTTCGTGAGAGGGGGAACACAGCCGTCGGAGGTCTTCTTTCCTTCCAGGGTGGCACCGCAGCGGAGCAGTGCCTGGCGCAGAGTGGAATCACTCATGCCCTCTACTCCAAGCGTTCCCGCCCGGGAGGGATGACACTTTCTGTGTTCTTTTCCAAAGATCTCCGGGATATAGGCGTGCTTGACCTGACCGGGATCCAGGGCGGATTTTAGAAAACTGCGGATCAGGGTTCCGCCTCCGTCGCTGTCAGTGAGAAGTATCAGCCCCCGTGTCTGCGCCAGACGGCGGAACAGAGCCAGTTTTTCCCGGTCGGAGAAGATGCCAAAGCCTGCCGTTTCCAGGATGACAGTGTCTGCGACGCGGCTGACAGCCGCTTTGTCATATCGTCCTTCCACGATGATTGCTTCCCGGATTTTCAGTTTCTCCATCGTGCTTATGCCCTGTCCATGGCAAGTTTCAGCAGAAGCTCTTTGAGAAGACTCTCAGGCTCTCCGCCCGTATCTTTCATGGCGTAATCACACTGGGCACAGAACTGTACCGCTCTGGCAAGCCTTTCCCGCGAAAATTTCCTGCAGGACTGGCGAAGCAGCTGCAGCGGATAACTGCGCCCGGACAGCTCCGGCACACAGGAAGTGATGAACTCATCGCCCAAACGGTTCTCCAGCGCTATTTTTGCCAGGTACATTCTGCGGAACTGCTCACTGATCATGACAATCTGCCCCTGGGGGTTCTCGTCTTTATCCGCCAGAAGATCGGCCAAAAGCCGGGCGGAGGTATCATAGTCCCCGGCACCCAAGGCGTTGGTAAGATTAAATATGGTGGTCTCCGGCGCTTTCTTGGCCACGGCGTCAATGTGTTTTCGGGTGATGGTATCCGAATCCGAGTAGCTGGCGATTTTCAGGATTTCCGGTATGAGAGAGTTCATTCTGGACCCGCAGACCCAGATGAGATAGCTGGCGGTGGAGGGGTCCAGTTTTTTGCCCAGATCTTCCGCCCGCCGGATAACCCATTTCTGAAGTTCTGCCTCACTGGGCTGGGCAAATTCTATGTCCTCGGCTGTTTTTTTCAACGCTTTGACTGCCGTAAGACGATTGTCCAGTGCATAGCCGGAGGAGAACAGGAAGACGACGGTGGCCCAGGGCGGAACGGCTGCCAGATAGGCTTTCAACTCCTCCGCATCCTTCGAACCATTGCGGTTGATATCGTAATCCCGCACCTCTGTAA
>CAZGAM010000200.1:0-2946 GCA_964523685.1 uncultured Oscillospiraceae bacterium
TCATAGGTCGTGATTTCGGCACGACCAAGAGCTACTCAGAGGAGACCGCCGCCATCATTGACGAGGAAGTCAAGCATATCTTCGACGAGGCCAGCAGCAAATGTGAGGAAATTCTCAGCGAGCACCGGGATCTGCTGGTAAATGTGGCGGAATATCTGCTGGTGAATGAATCGATGGATGGGGATCAGTTTGACCAGATGTGCCGGTATGGATACCTGCCGGACAGCCCAAATGGCGGGGATTCCTCCGCGTCAGCCGATTTGGAGAGGGGCCAGACGCCTGGTCCGATAGGTCCGGAGACGATTCAGCTTTAAAAAAACGAGCAAAGGCGGGCCATGCCCGCCTTTGTATTTAAAGGTGCTGCCGAGAGCCGCGTGAAGGGCTGAGACAGGCAGCAGAGGGGAAGCAAAAGATGAAACTGGGAATTGTGGGATTGCCCAATGTGGGGAAAAGCACTCTTTTTAATGCACTGACAAACGCGGGGGCGGAATCGGCCAATTATCCTTTTTGTACGATTGATCCCAATATAGGGGTTGTGGCCGTGCCGGATGAGAGGCTTGATTTTCTGGCAGAGCTGTATCGGCCGAAAAAAGTGACCCCCGCCACGATTGAGTTTGTGGATATCGCCGGATTAGTAAAGGGGGCATCCCAAGGTGAGGGCCTGGGCAACAAATTCCTGGGCCATATCCGCAATACAGACGCCATTATCCACGTGGTCCGCTGTTTTGAGGATCCGAATATCATCCGTCATGAGTGTTCTACGGACCCGGCGGGGGATATTGAGACCATTAACATGGAACTGGCTATGGCGGATCTGGAGATGGTGAACCGGCGTCTGGAAAAGGCGCAGAAGTATGTGAAAAGCGGCGATAAGCAGTATGGAAAGGAGGCCGCCCTGATGGCGCGTCTCTCCGCCTGGCTGGACGAGGGGAAATCAGCGCGCAGTTTTCCCTGCGAGGGGGAGGAAGCGCAGATGGTTGCCCAGTCGGATCTTCTCAGTCTGAAACCGGTCATCTATGCGGCGAATATGGATGAGGACGGTTTCGCGCAGGCAGAGCAGAGCGCTTTCTATCTGCAGGTGAAAAAGATTGCAGACGCGGAGGGCAGTATGGTTCTGCCGGTTTGTGCCCGATTTGAACAGGATATCGCCGAGCTGGAGGACCCTGCGGATCGGGAGATGTTTATGGAGGAACTGGGCATTCGCCAGTCGGGTCTGACGCGGCTGATCCAATGTTCTTATAAACTTCTTGGCCTGATCAGTTTTCTCACCTGCGGCGCAGATGAGTGCCGAGCCTGGACCATAACCCGGGGAACAAAGGCGCCTCAGGCAGCGGGAAAAATCCACACAGATTTTGAGAAGGGCTTCATCCGCGCCAACATCATATCCTTTGAGGATCTGAAAGCATGCGGCAGTGAAGCAGCACAGAGGGAAAAGATTATGTAATGCAGGACGGGGATGTGACCCATTTCCTCTTCAATGTGTGAGCGCATTCGCTGGCTGGACGGGTGGCGGGGCCTCCTCTGCTGCCTGATGGTACTGTATCATTTTCTGTATGATCTGACGGCTTTTGGTTGGGTGACGCCCAAACTGCTCCAGTCCCTGCCGTTCCTTCTGCTGCAGAAGCTTGGCGCGATGAGTTTTATTTTTATAGCAGGGGCAAGCTCCTGCTTTTCCCACTCGAATCTTCGACGGGGCCTGGTGACGGCCGGAGCAGCGGCAGTGGTGGTAGCGGCGGCACAGCTCGTGGGGGAGCCAATCCGCTATGGCATGCTGGAATTTCTCGCATCCGGAATGATTGTCTATCATTTTATCGGCTCGACTGTGCAGCGCATACCGGGGAAGGCAGCCATATGGCTGTGGGGCAGTCTCTACCTCGTGTGCTGGGTCATCAGCTCCACGGTTACGGTGGAGTCAAAGTGGCTGTACTGGCTGGGGCTGCGGTACCATGGATTTGTCTCCACAGATTGGGTTCCCTTTTTTCCTTATATTTTTCTGTTTTTTCTGGGAGCTCAATTTGGCAAGTTTTTGCTCCGCCGTCCTGCCAACAGCCGCTGGCGGACAATGGGAGCACCCCAGTTTCTGCAGGATGTGGGGCACCGGACTCTCCTGATTTATATGCTGCATCAGCCGATTCTGTATGGGGGCTGCCTTCTCGTCTCCCGATTTCTCCCGGCTTGATTTTTCAGACCCGGCAGCATCAGGCAGGAGGCGGTCTGATTCGGAGAGAATGGACAATCTGCAATTTGTCTGAAAATGGCTTGACAGGATAGAAAAGTGGTGTTATATTTCCAGTGGAAAGGCGATGACAGGAATTTGCTTTGGTTACGGCCAGCAGAGAGAGAGGGTCAGGGCTGAAAGCCCTCTTGGGAGACGGACCAAAGGCTGACCATCCTTGAGCTGCAGGGCGGAAAGGGAACGAGTATGTCCTGACGTGTAGCGAGCGTCATTCGCAGAAGAGAGAAAGTTTAGGGTGGAACCGTGTATTTTCAATGCACCCCTGACAAGTGTCAGGAGTGTTTTTTTGTTGTCAGGAGGAGAATATGGAATATAATTTCAGCGATCCCGAATACAGAAAAATGTATCGGCATACGACCAGCCATGTGCTGGCCCAGGCGGTGAAACATCTGTTTCCCGATACAAAATTGGCGATAGGACCGGCTATAGCAGACGGTTTCTACTACGACCTCGACAGCGATCGCCCCTTCGTTCCGGAGGATTTGGAGGCTCTCGAGGCGGAAATGCGCAAAATCTGCAAAGAGAATATCAAGCTGGAGCGGTTTGAGCTGCCCAGGGAGGAAGCCATTGCGTTTATGCAGGAACGGGAAGAGCCCTATAAAGTGGAGCTTATCCAGGACCTGCCGGAAGATGCGGTCATCAGCTTCTACAGGCAGGGAGATTTTACGGATCTCTGCGCCGGGCCGCATCTCGATTCTACGGGCCGCATT
>CAZGAM010000200.1:2956-3904 GCA_964523685.1 uncultured Oscillospiraceae bacterium
GGGGAGATTCTCATAAAAAGATGCTTCAGAGAATTTATGGCACCTGCTTCCCCACTAAGGCGGAACTGGATGAGTACATGACCCGCATGGAAGAGGCCAAAAAGCGGGACCATCGGAAGCTGGGAAAAGAGCTGGGACTGTTTATGTTGGCGGAGGAGGGACCTGGATTTCCGTTCTTCCTGCCAAAGGGAATGGTTCTTCGCAATACATTGATTGACTATTGGCGGCAGGTCCATAAACGGTATGGATATGTGGAGATCTCCACGCCGATGATCCTCAATCAGGAGCTGTGGCACAGGAGCGGACACTGGGACCATTATAAAGATAATATGTATACGACAGTCATAGACGGGGAAGATTACGCGATTAAGCCAATGAACTGTCCGGGCGGTATGCTGGTCTATAAAAATGAGCCCCATTCCTATCGGGATCTGCCCCTTCGCATGGGAGAGCTCGGCCTGGTGCACAGACATGAGCTTTCCGGTGCCCTGCATGGTCTTTTCCGTGTTCGCTGTTTCACCCAGGACGATGCGCACATCTTTATGACCTGGGATCAGATGGAGGATGAAATTCAAAATGTAGTGCGCCTTTTTGATGAAGTCTATTCTGTTTTCGGATTGAGTTATCAGATTGAGGTTTCCACGATGCCGGAGGATCATATTGGGGAGAAGCAGACATGGGACCTGGCCACGGAGACCTTGGAGAAGGCGATTGAAGCCATGGGAAAGGAGTACTCCATCAACGAAGGAGACGGAGCCTTCTATGGTCCCAAACTGGATTTTCATATTGCGGATTCTCTGGGCAGAACCTGGCAGTGTGGCACGATCCAGTTGGATATGCAGATGCCTGAGCGGTTTGATCTGGAGTACATCGGTGCAGACGGCGAAAAGCACAGGCCGGTCATGATCCACCGGGTAGTGCTCGGTTCCATCGAAAGGTTCATTGGCG
>CAZGAM010000201.1:0-3827 GCA_964523685.1 uncultured Oscillospiraceae bacterium
GTCTATGCTATGAGAGAAAACGAATCGCACAAGGAGAGAAGCCATATGATTACGAAAGAAGCCATGAACGCCGCCAAAGACGCCTATGATATTGAGATTGCCTGTCTCACCGAGATGAAGGAGTACCTGGAGGAAGAGCCCTTCTCCCGGGCCGTAGAACTGTTAAGTGGCGCTCCCCGCATTGCCACCTCCGGGTGCGGCCATTCCGGCATTGCCTGCCGCCATCTGGCCCATCTGCTGTGCTGTATTGAACGGCCGGCCCGCTTTCTCTCTCCCGCAGAGGCGGTGCACGGTGCTTCCGGTTTTCTGAAAGCGGGAGATGTCATGGTTTTCGCCTCCCGGGGCGGAAAGACGGGGGAACTTTTGCCGATTTTGGATATCTGCCAGAAGAAAGGCGTGTCTGTGATCACGGTGACAGAGAACCGGGACTCCCCCCTGGCAAAAGGCGCTGACGTTGTACTCAAGCTGCATGTCAACCGGGAAACAGACAAATGGAACGCCCAGGGAACCACCAGCACCACCGCGCTGTGCATGATTTTCCACTCTCTGCAGGCGGCCATCATTGAACAGACCGGCTATCAGGCAGAACAGTTTGCCTTCATTCATCCCGGCGGCGCGGTAGGCGAACGCCTCAACCAGAAGCCGCTGGCGCTCTGAAGGGAAGACGGCATGACCGACAGTAAATTGAAACTGGACATCCGCCGCGGCCGCATTCTGGATCGCCTGCACCAGGAGGGCAGGGTCTCCGTCGCCCGATTGAGCCGGGATCTGGGTGTTACGCCTGTCACCATCCGAAGCGATCTCACCGCGCTGGAGGCGAGGGGACAGCTTCTGAGGATCCAGGGCGGTGCTGTTCTTCCCGCCAAAAACGGATTTGAAGGGTCTCCCTCCGTTGCAAACAGGCAGGATAAACAGGCTCTCGCCAATGTGGCTGCCGACATGGTCCGGGATGGGGACACCCTGTTTATCAACTCCGGCACCACCTGCGTCTTCGTGGCTGCCGCCCTGAAACGGCGGCGGCACCTGAATATCGTCACCAACTCGCTGCAGGTAGCCATGGAACTGGGTCAGACCTCTACTTTTCAGGTCCTTCTGCTGGGCGGAGAGTTTCACGGGTTGTACGGCTTTACCGCCGGGGAAGACGCCCAACAGCAATTAAGCCGCTATCAGGCGGATTGGGCGATTCTCTCCGTAGACGGCATCAGCCGGGACAACGGCATTGCCACCTACCACATGGAGGAGGCGGTCATCAACCGCATGATGATCCGCCAGGCGAAAAAAACCATGATCGCGGCAGACCATACCAAACTCAACCGGCCGGGCTTCACCCGAATCTGCGGCCTGGAGCATTCCATGATTCTGGTTACGGACCAAAGCGCGGACACGCAGTTCCTGGAAAGTATGCAGGAAGCCGGCCTGGAGGTGCGAACCCCCTGAGGGCCCTTGCCCAGTCCACGCAGGTCTAAAAAACGAAGGCTCCCGGGCAGGCTGGCCGTCCCACCGTTTTTCCCTCAGCCCTCTTTGCCCTATGCCGGGGGATCCCCGGCAGACTCCTTCTGGCACCAGGAGACGGTCCATTCCGGCCTATCCCGGTTCTCATCTCAAGACGATGGCCGCCAGGCTGTCTTCCCCTTCTCCGGGATGATCCTGGATCCGCCCGCCTTTCCCTTCTCCGGAAGGTCCCAAAACCGCCGGGTACCTTCAGGAAGGGGGAAAGGCCCCGCTTCCGCGCCGGGGACAGATGCGCCGAAGGTCCCGCCGGCGACGCAGAAAAAAGGGGGAAAACAGGTCAGAGCCTCTGGTGTTTCAGGGGCTTTCTTTTTTGGCGGCGCCCGGCGGCGGGAACCGGTTCCTTCTCAGAACAGGGTCATCTGGTCGAAAAGGGTCATCTGACTGCTCTCCGGCAGATTGCCGAAGGCACCCATTTTTTTGAGTGTCTGGATATGGGTGTTGCTCACCTTCGGACACACGGCCTCCACATCTTCAATGGATACAAAGGTTCTCCCCCCTTCTCGGGCCTGGGCCAGATCCAGGGCAGCCGCCTGTCCCAGGCCGGAGATGGCTACGAACGGCACCCGAAGCTGCTTCTCCCCCACCGGGGTAAACTCAAACGCATCCGACTCATAGATATCTATGGGGGCAAAATCAAATCCCCGCATATAGAATTCATAGACCATTTCCAGAGTTACCAGCAAATCCTGCTCTTTCGCCGTCGCGTTCGCGTTCCCGTTGATTTCCCGAATTTTTGACCGGACCTTTCCCGCTCCCCCCATCATCATCTCCGCGTCGAAGCCGTCTTTCTGGCTGCGGCGGTAAAAGAGCGCGGAGTAAAAGGCCAGGGGGTAGTGCACTTTATACCAGGCAATTCGAAACGCCATCAGAACATAGGCCACCGCGTGGGCTTTCGGAAACAGGTATTCAATCTTATGGCAGGAGTCAATATACCACTGGGGCACCCCGTGGCTCTTCATCACCTCGACCTGTTCTTCTGTCAGCTGCTTATTCTTCTTGCGCACATTTTCCATGCTCTGGAAAGCCGTATTCGCGTCGATCCCGCACTGCATGAGATAGATCATAATATCGTCCCGGCATCCTATGGTCTCCGATACGGAGGCGGTGCCGGATTTGATGAGATCCTGGGCGTTGCCCAGCCACACCCCCGTCCCGTGGGAGTAGCCGGAAAGGCGCACCAGCATATCAAACTTATCCGGCAGGGTATCCACCAGCATCTGCCGGGTAAAACTGGTTCCGAACTCCGGGATCCCTATGGAGCCCGTTTTCCCGATGATGGGATCATCGTCCGGCAGTCCCAGGGCCCTGGGGGAGGAGAACAGGCTCATGGTCTCCGGATCGTCCAGACGGATGGTTTTCGCATCCGTGCCGGTGAGCCGCTCCAGCATGTTGATCATGGTGGGGTTATCGTGGCCCAGTTCGTCCAGCTTCAGAAGATAGTCCTCCATGAAGTGATACTCCAAGTGGGTGGTAACGACCCCCGCATCCGGATCGTCCGCCGGATGCTGCACCGGGCAGAAGTCGGTCACATCCATATCCTGCGGAATGATCACCAGGCCCCCCGGGTGCTGTCCGGTCGTCCGCTTGACGCCCACCAGCCCCTGGGCAAGCCAGTTGCTCTCGGCCTGGGAATAGGTCAGACCGTGCTCTTCCGCATAGTGGAGCACAAAGCCATAGGCCGTCTTGTCCGCGATGGTGCCTACAGTCCCCGCCTTGAACACATGATCTTCCCCGAAAAGGGTTTTGGTATAGGCATGGGCGTTGGCCTGATACTCCCCGGAGAAGTTCAGGTCGATATCCGGCACCTTGTCCCCGTTGATGCCCAGGAACGTGGCAAAGGGGATGTCAAATCCCTCTTTGCGCATCTCTGTCCCGCAGTGGGGGCACAGTTTGTTCGGCATATCCGCGCCGCACCCGTATCCTTTTCCGGACTCGAAGTCGGTGTAATAGCAGGCCGGGCACAGATAGTGGGCCGGGAGGCTGTTCACCTCGGTGATGCCCGCCAAATAGGCTACCAGACTGGACCCCACGCTGCCCCGGCTTCCCACCAGGTAGCCGTGGGCCAGGGAGTCGGCCACCAGTTTCTGGGCGGACATGTAAATCACGTCAAAGTGCCGGCTCAAGATGGTATTCATCTCCATCTCCACCCGGTCCGTAATGATGCTCTCCGGGTGCTCGCCGTACATCTCCCGCAGTTTTCCGTAAACCAGATCCTTCAGCTGCTGGGCCGAGTTCTCAATCACAGGCGGGTACAGCCGCCGCTCCGGAAGAAGCGCCACCTGTCCCTCAATCTGGTCCGCCAGGGCGTTGGTGCT
>CAZGAM010000202.1:0-222 GCA_964523685.1 uncultured Oscillospiraceae bacterium
AAACCAAACTGCTGGGTTATGCTGAAGTGGCGGTCATAACCGGGAACTGGGCACAGGAAGCGAATGAGTCCCTGTTGTCCCCAGGGGCGGCTTCCTCTATATACACCCAATAAAAGTGCTTTGGCAACCGCGTCATACATCAAATTCAGACTGGATTGCCCGCCCACTATTATGTTTTCCGCCTTTACTTCAAGCAGTTGAGCAAACAGCTCACGGCATTCT
>CAZGAM010000202.1:232-3757 GCA_964523685.1 uncultured Oscillospiraceae bacterium
CACCCCTGTCAGCACACCGTAATTGCGGGCATCTGTGCCTTTTTCCGTGAAAGAAATAGAGGCAGGGTCAAGGGTCAGCATATCCATAGAAAGATCCAGCTGGTCACTGTTCGGTTTACCGCGGGACATATCCAGCTTTTTAGGCTTTCGCGCCATTTCGTCATACTGAGCGTGGACGGATGAGTATTCTTCCTCCAACTCAGCTTTGGACATGGCAGGATAACTTTTCATAAACGCTTTTCACTCCTTCTCGCACGAATACATGCCGTCTTATTATGGTTTTCAAAATCAGCGGCAGCATAATCTAACATAATCTATAACATAATCTAAAATAATGGTAGCACACCTCAATACAGGCGTGCTACCATTTCATCCATACTATTTCATCGTCATAAGGTACTCACGTATGACGAAGGCATGTGGTGGACGATACAAGACTCGAACTTGTGACCTCCCGCACGTCAAGCGGATGCGCTACCAGCTGCGCCAATCGTCCTTTCAACATGTCTATATTAACGCACCCTCGCTCATTTGTCAAGAGTCATTTTTTAGGGCTTCCGGAATCAAATGGCAGTGCCGTGTCTGGAGCCGGTGAACCAACTTCCATAGGACAGTTTTTCGGGCTCAAAGTGTCTGTTCACAGACATGATCTGCAGCAAAAGCTCTGCCGTTTGACCTTTTCTGTCGTTTGGCATATAGAATATCTCTTGCTGTTGGCTCCAAAAAATGCTTGCAGAGCTTTCAGAGCCCTCTTTTACGAAACGCAATAATACATAAACCAAACTTATCGGTTTGGATCCACGCTGTGGACTAGCTGTTTGCCAGGTTTAAAAGCAGGAGCTCTGGTCGCAGGAATGTCCGTTATCACATTCGTCCTGGGATTTTTCATAGTTCTTGCCATCCTGTCCTTTACACTGAAAGTTCCAAACCCTACTAAAGAAACAGATTCTCCTTCTGAAAGAGTTTCGGTTATTGTGTCAAGGACACTGTTTACGACCGCTTTTACTTCATTTTTTTTCAAGCCCGTTTTATTAGAAACGGTAAATATTAAATCAGATTTATTCATAGTCCCTCACCTTTCTATTGTATGCAAGCAAGCACGCAGCCTTCTGAAAAACAGGGGAGCAGCTTTACAAGGTGTTATTTTCAGTTTTCAGATGGCGAACGTTTGCGTAATGCCCATCGCTGAATGGGCTTTTCCCAAAGATAGGTTATGGCGGCAGCGATCAAGGCGCCGCCCAGAAAACAAACGAAGGTATAACGCAGCTGCCACGGCTGCTCATATGCCTGATTGGGCAATTCAGATTGATAGGGTGGAATATGCCAGTCTTTCCACCGCAGAGCCATAAACTGATGCCACATGTAAAAGTTAAAGGAAATATCCGCAAAAAAGGGAATGAACCGGTTTCGTATAAAAGAATTTTCGCGTTCCGGCATGAGACAGCCGCAGGTGAGAAATGCGCCTCCCGCTATGCCCAGAAGAAGACGATAGCTCATCTGTCCATGGCGTATTTCCTCATAATCACCGACCGGTTGAAGATACATGATGAGGAGCATAACGGCAATCCCGACCATCATACCGGCAGGGGCCAGCAGCTTTCGGACTCTGGGAGAAGGTTTCCCCTCTGCTTCCAAGCGGGCATAAAACATGGCAGCGAGCATGCCGCAGGCATACAGATCTAGCTGGGCAGGCAGTTGATTAAAATACATGGAACAATCCGGTTCACCATAAACCCAGGCCCGATAGGTAAAGGAAAGCAGAAACAGCATGAAACAGGTTTTCCCAGGATATTTTACGAAGGTTCTTGCGATGAGTGGCCATAAAATATAGAACTGCACTTCCACTGCCAGAGTCCACAGAACGGCGGACAGAGGGGTCAGAAGATACGTTTCGTAAAAAAAAGTATGGGTGAAGGTCAAATGGGCCCATAAATCTTTTGCCAGAAACCGCGCACTGCTGTAAGCACCGTGGGGCAGTGCCCAGGCGTAGAGCATGATAAGAACGGTCAAATAATAGGATGGGACAATTCGCCAGAACCGGCGGCGGTAAAAGTCTTCCGGGGTCTGCTGAGCGTCGCCTCGAATATGGTGCCTGGCCCAAGGGAGAGCAAGAAGAAAACCGGAAAGGAGCAGCATCTCATCTACCATCATATAGCCATGCCGTACGATTTGCTGGAGATCGAGATATACCTTTCCTATGTGAAATCCAGGATTCAGCCAGCTTTGCTGCCATATATGAAACCAGGCAACCATGAATACACTGAAAACACGGAGAATATCCGGGGCGCTCAGCCTCGCTTTTTGGCTGTTAGTCACGGCATTCCTCCCCTTGGAGAATCAGAGCAGGCTCTTTTTGCTTTTTGATCGCAGTACAGCGGTGTATGGGAATTCCCTGTTCGTAAAATTTGACCTCATAATCCGTCATAATACCCGCAGGGCCGTTTTCATGCAGGTTGTTGGCAATATCTTGGACCTGAAAGCCAAAAAGCCGGAACTGCTCCAGAGACCAGTCGAAAAGCCATGCCTGATCGGTTTTGTACTCAATACACCCACCCACAGGAAGAATATCCCAATATAAGGAGAGGAAAGAAGGCGCGGTGAGCCGATGCTTCGCCTGTCGGGTTCTGGGCCATGGATCGGGGAAATTTATGTAAATTTTAGATACCTCTCCAGGAGAAAATATATCCGCAAGATGCTGAACATCTGTATCGATAAAACGAACATTGTCAATATCTGCCTGACAGACGCGCTCCATAGCGGTCACCATAGCGTTCGGGACCTTTTCCAAAGCGACAAGCAGAACGTTGGGATTCTTTTGAGCTGTTTCCGCGGTAAAACGGCCTTTTCCACAGCCCATCTCCGCCTGAACCAGCGTTTTGCCGGGAAGCAACTCGGCCCAGCGGCCTTTTTGACCGGATGGGTCAAGGATCTGCACGCAGGCACACCGTTCCATCCTGGGAATGAGATTTTTTTTATTGCGCATTCGCATACGCAGAGGGTCCTCCTTACAGCACTTTCCCGGTTCGGGCGAAAAGGGAAAGAATGGCAGACTATGCTTTGAGAGCAATATTCTTCTCAGCAAGGGAAGAGACAATCTGATTCACTACCTGCATGACTTCTTCTCTGGTCAGGGTGCCGTCTTTTCGCGCAAAAGACAGACGCACTGTGATGGTCTTTCCGTTCTCATCTGCATAGGTCCCCAGTACGGTTGTTTTTCGGATAAGGTCAGATCCGCATTGCAAAATGGCATCGGCGATCGGTTTGTAGCAGTCTGCGAGGAAGGAGAGATCAATTTCAACGCCGGGGTATTTCGATGGCTCGTCGTATGCAAGCGGAGAGACTTTCACGCCTGCCAGTGCTTGCACATCTAGTTCCATATAGACAATTGCAGCTTTTTTGTCGATCTTCTGTGAGACCGAGGGATGGACGATGCCGATCTCACCCAATACAGTACCATTGTACATGATCGAGTACAGATTCTTGGGATGCTGGTAACTGTGGGCGGCTTCCTTCTTTTCGTAGGAT
>CAZGAM010000203.1:0-3736 GCA_964523685.1 uncultured Oscillospiraceae bacterium
TCTGGAAAGGTTATTTGTAACTGTTGCTTGGTTGCACTTGCATCAGTCTCACATAACAAAATTACTGCTGGTTTGCCTTTCTTTCACAGGTATGTCGATTAGCTGACCCCTGTACAGTCACAAAAAAGGTAAACATACGATGTAGAAAATATTGCTTTGACCATTCTTAGAAGTGAAGACAGGGAACTCATCTGTTACAGTAAGCTTCCTGCCTTTTTTATGTCCGTGGTAGGCGGTATGCCGAAGATGTGAAATTAAACCCTGAAAGCAGATTTTATACTAGATGCAGGAAGGTGGGTAGCATCAAATAGAAACTGTTTCAAAAAATAAATGTCAAATAAATAAAGACACATCCGTTGACACAATCCGCCTTTATCCCCTATAGTAAAGACGCCAGAAGAAGGAGTGTGGACGGCGATTTAGATCTCGACTGTAGGACAATAATTACTGAAATTCCTTTTGGAATGACAGCAATTTTACCTTTTTTCTTTCGTAAGTCAATCATTCGCCAGTGAGAAAATAGCATTATTTCCACACTTTGAAAAGGTGTGGATCCGGCAGAACCGCCAAGCAAACACCAACCAGGGAATTCAAATGCTGCTATCATAAAAATCAGGCTCAATCCATTGCTTTATACCCACTGTATTATGGTACCATCTGTATGAAACTTTTTGATACCGGCGAACTCTATTTAGGGATGCAGAATAACTTTGCACGATTCTCCGCGATCCATATAACCCATTCCCTCAGCAAAGTTTTCCAAAGGCAATTGGTGACTGATTATACTGCTCAGGTCAACACCGCTCTGAAGCAATCCGCGCATGTCCTCCCAAGTCTCGAACATCCTTCTGCCTGCGATCCCGCGAATAGAGCATCCTTTATAAGCAAATTCTGTCAGATCAAAAGTAAACGGTTTAGAGGGATGGGCTACGCTGGTAAGGATTCCTTCCGGTCGCAAATACTGAACAGCAGCCGTTAGTCCTGCAATACTACCCGAAAAATCGATGGCTACATGAGGACCAAGACCATCGGTCGCCTCCAATACAGCTTGGACAGGATCACTTTTGACCGGATCAATAACAAGGTCTGCTCCCCGGGCCAGTGCCGCCTGTGCACGGGTTTCGTTAGGCTCTACAACGATGACGCGCGCCGCACCCGCCGCCTTAGCAGCCAAAATTCCCATGGAACCCAAAGGTCCAGCCCCTATAATAACAACTATTTTGGCAGAAACATTGCTGGCCATCACGCCGTGAACTACAACGCCAAACGGCTCCATGAGAGCCAGCTGCTCCCATGGCATGGAAGCGTCATTATACACAAAAGCAATCTCCTCCGGAATGGCAACATATTCGGCGAAGCCTCCATTTTGATGGACACCCACCAGGCGTGTGTTTGGGCAAACATGTCGATTGCCGGCTCTGCATGTCTGACAGTTGTTGCATGCAATATGGGACTCAGAAGAAACCCTGTCTCCCACTTTTACCGATGCAACAGAAGCTCCAATTTCGACTACCTCCCCTGCAAACTCATGTCCTATAATAACCGGGGGATTCATTCGTTTTTGGGCCCAGGGATGCCAGTCCCGTATATGGATATCTGTTCCACAAATCGCGGCAGCATGGACCTTAACCAGAATATCTTTTGGCCCCACTTGCGGAATCGGCATCTCTTTCCACTCCAGATGTCCTTCCCCAGCGGCAGTTTTCACAACTGCAAGCATCATTCCCCTCATAGCAACCTCCTTATCATCAAGTCATGCCACACCGGAAACAGTCGGTGTCCGGTAATGACGGCTTTCCTGCCACCCAGTTTTCTCTTCATGCACTCATCTGCGCTGGTACTTTAGCTAAACCCTTCTCGGCGGACAGCGACATGCGTAGGAGCGCTCAACCTCTACACTTACACTGCCGTAGCCGAAACATACTTAACAAATCGTAAATTATGACTTATTTTTTATGGTAAATATCGGTATAGCACTCTTCCTTATTTAATTTCATTTTTTGAATCCGATTTGCAATTACTATGCTAAGTATAAATGATTCTGCAAATATTCATTTTCATTGCACCTGTATATCCTGCTTTTTCCCGTTTTTTGATTTTCCCGGCTGCCATTTCCTTGTAGAAATAGCCTTGACAAAACGTATAAAGAATAATATAATGATATATGTATTATTGATACTCCGCATCTCTATGCTCTAGTCTTAAAGGCTTCTGTCCCTCAGAGACAGTTTCTCCTGCGACCCAGCAAATCCCCCAAAATTCTTCAGTTTTTAAATGTTGAGAAAGGATAAACCAAATGGATGTGAAGACTGTATGTGTTGTAGGTGCCGGAACGATGGGCCGAGGAATCGTCCAGGCATTTGCAGAACATGGATTTCCTGTCATTTTTTACGCCAGACGGCAGGCTGGCGTGCAGGAAGGGTATGATTACATCGTAAACATCCTTGATTCCCTGGTCAAGAAGAACCGGATCACAGAGGAATCAAAGGAGAAGACCCTATCCAATATTACCATCACAACGAATCTGGAAGATGCAGCTGCTGCTGATTTAGTCGTGGAATCCATTGCAGAGAATTTGGCCGTCAAGCAGGATATGTTCCGCAAGTTGGAGAGTATCTGCCGCGCAGATGCTATTCTAACCACTAATACATCCAGCATCAGCATCAGCGGCATCGCAGCCAGCATCCACACGCCGGAACGGGTATGCGGTATGCACTTTTTCTACCCGCCACCCAAAATGCCTGTCATTGAGATTCCCGTTGCCCGCCAAACCCAGAGAGCAACCATTGACACGGTCAAGGAAGTGGTTGCCAAACTGGAGAAAAAAGCAATTGAAGTAAAGGAATCCCCCGGCTTTGTTTTCAATCGTCTGATGATCCCCATGATTAATGAAGCCGCCACTCTGCTGATGGAAGGTGTTGCCACCAGAGAAGATATCGACGATATGATGAAGCTTGCCGCTTCTCACCCCATCGGCCCGCTGGCTCTGGGGGATGTCATTGGCTTAGATGTATGTCTGGATATTATGGAAGTTCTTCAGCATGAGACGGGAGACGACAAGTATCGCCCCTGCCCTCTGCTGCGCAGAATGGTATACGCCAACGAACTGGGTAGAAAAACCGGCAAGGGGTTCTACGAATACAAGTGAAGATCATCTGGCATCCTGCCAGACTGGAAAGGGAGAAACTATATGTTTGAAGCGAAGGATAAAGTTGTAATTGTCACCGGTGCCACAAAAGGAATTGGCTCCGGTATTGCTGATGTTTTTGCAGAAACAGGGGCCAAGGTAGTGGTAGTCAGCCGCAAGCAGACTGAATGTGAGGCTAAAGCTGCCGAACTGAGTGAAAAATACGGTGTGGACGCCTATGCTCACAGCTGTGATGTGCAGGATCTGACCTCCATCAACGATCTGGTAGAAGATACAGTTAAGAAATATGGTCAGATTGATGTTCTGGTCAACAATGCCGGTGTTGCCGTAACAAAACCTGCTGTAGATCTGACAGAATCCGACTGGGATAAGGTTCTGAATACGAACTTAAAAGGTGTCTTCTTCCTCTGCCAGGCAGCAGGCAAACATATGATCGAGCAGAAGAAGGGAAAGATTATCAATATTGCCTCCATGTTTGGTCTGGTAGGCGACAAGAACATTCTCCCCTATCTGGCCAGCAAAGGCGGCGTTGTGCAGATAACCCGCGGCTTGGCACTGGAATGGGCTAAGTATAACGTACAGGTGAAC
>CAZGAM010000204.1:0-986 GCA_964523685.1 uncultured Oscillospiraceae bacterium
GGAAAATAATTTGCAAAAAACCTCTTTTTAGCTCCAAATAAACTTCAAATCAACACTATATTTTGGCACATACTTTTTTAGGCGGGTTACACAAACATATAGTACCGCGAGTCGCTGATTTCGCATGACTGGTGTACTATACATGCTGGACCCCAGCATACAGGAGGCACGAATTGTTTACCCAGCGTCATGATCACATTTCACTCCTCACTGGCTCTCACTAACAATCAAAAATCCCCTCCCAGGTTTGCTGAGAGAGGATTTTAATATTGTTATGTCTACACGTTTTTGCTTAAGAAGCTATCTCCCCGATTACCGGCGCTTCTTTCGGCATACCCATACAACTCCCAGACCGGCAATAGAGAAACCAAGCAGAGATCCCCATAGACCCACGTTTGTGCTGTCGCGTGTTAGTGGTGATTTGGCAGGAGTACTGGTGGGAGCACTGGTGGGTACAGCAGTAGGTACTGACGTTGACGGCGATGACACTGGCTCAGTCCAGGCAACTGCAATCGGCGACAGTCCATGCACCCTGAAGGAGATTTCATTGGCATGTTTTGTTACCGCACAATTCTCCACTTCTCCGGCTGTATATTTTTCAGACGTCTTGGTGAACATATGAGCTACCTTAAAGGAATAACGGCTGTCTGTTCCCTCAGGATAGGAAATGATGATTTCTAAACCTTCAGGGGGGAAATTCTCCTCAGATACCTCGTGCCACTCCCCCTGATTATTATTTCTCACGAGCATCTTGACATCCAAGAACAGAATATTTTTCTCTGGTCCAGAAAAGCCGCTGGCCTTGACCGCACTTTCCAGTCTTTCTTCAACTGCCTCAACCGTAGTAATGCCTTGTGCCCTCATCGCCTCATTTATATCACTGGAGCTTAAGTTCTCCTGCGTTACCTTCACTTCTTCCATAGGAGTAGGCTGTTCTGTAGAAGTAGGAGTAGGAGTAGGCTGTTCTGTATTTGGTGTCGATGTCA
>CAZGAM010000204.1:996-3685 GCA_964523685.1 uncultured Oscillospiraceae bacterium
CCTCAGAATGACAATTTGTTCATTCGAGTGGAGCACCTGATCCGGGTGTTTCAGCGTTACTGTCAACTCAACCTGGAACTGTCCAGGCTTCTGCCCACTGATCGTGACGGTCGGGAATGTCCCCTCAACGGTGAGACTTCCCACTTGGCCTGCTGAAAAGATGGCGCTCACCGGCTGTCCACTGTAGCCGACCAGTTCCGCTGTCACCGTATTCGCCTTGCCCACATAGATTTCTATATCACTTTGGACTTTCACATCCAGCTCGGCCGGGCTGCTGATCTCAACACTCTCCTGCTTGGGACTGCTTTCAATTTTTGCTGTCAGCGTAGATGCCTCATTGCCCAATGCATCCGCGTCCAGTATTACCACAACATATCCGTTCTCCACATCCTTTGTTGTGACGAGTGTTTCCCCGATCGGTTCATTGGCGGCATTATAAATGACAATCTCCTCGCCTGACTTTAGTAAATTATCCTTACAGCGAATAACGGCATAATCCGCATAACCATCCGGCAGATTGTAGATATCTCCAGTCAACACACGGGCATCCTCTGCCAGATGCACGGTTGTCTGTCCGTAGGCAACTTCATAATTTTGGGTGTCGTCCGGGACAAATGTCCAGTTGTATATCTCTCCGTCCGTCTCGACGGGGATATCTTCCTCCCACATAAATGTGCCGGAAAGATTTTCATTATTCACGCCTTTGGGCAGAGACATTTTTCCACCCACATTCCCTTCCAGCATGGTTCCTTTCTCTACTTGGATGCTTTCATTGAAACCTTCAAAATTCGGCACTGCTTTCTGTATTTCCAGCGTGGTGGTGACAACATTGTCGGATCTAGTCTCAAAATAGGGTCCTGCGCCGGCTGTCACTTCTACCTCATAGTGCCCTGCATTTACTGGCTCCTCGGTCGTCCAGTAATCGATATTGTCCTCCAGCGCAGCGACCTTAGCTAATTCCTCATAACGGCGATACTGGAAAGAGATTGGAATCTGGTTTTTTTCAATTTTACCATCACCAGGATTTTCAGGATCGATTTCATCTTCTGTAATTATCACGTTTGCAGGATCATATCCCTGGTTCTGGTCGTTGTATACAGTAGTCTGTGCTTTTGCATCAAATACAATGGGTTTTTTCTCTAATAACTGAATCTGAGCTTTGTCGCTCACGGCATTATAGTTTTCTGTATCCTCAGGTTGAAAAGTCCACTCTGCCTCAACCGATCCGCTGCTGTCTGCTGTGATCAAATCATCCTTATTTTTCCACTGTATGGTCCCGTCTACCGCCATATCATGGCGATAGGGATTGACAAAGAGGGCATGGATGCTCACGGATTCCAATTTCGCCCCTGGATAGCCATAGCTGGTGCTCAAAGTTCCTTCCTCCAGAAGCGGGTCGGCCTTTTCTACTTTCAAGCCATTCTGAATAACCCCATTCGCCAGTTTGAAGTTGGCATTGAGCACTTCCGCACGGATGTCATACTCACCCACAGGGGCATTGTAGTGGGTTCCCTCGCTGGTAAATGCCGCTTGCAGATCTACACTGCCGAGGCTCCCGGGGAGCCCGGAAAATTCAAATTTATCCGCCGTCAGTGCCAGCTCATTGCCATAGCCTTTGGTGATCGACTCCTTCGGTTTGACTGTAATTTCTAAAGGAGTAATTTCACCTCTTACGATATGCGTACCGCTGTGTATGAAATAGTTGCCAGCCTTTTCTCCTGTTAGGAGAATATTGTTAATCCGGACAGACTTGTCTTTCCCGGCATCCGCCGTCACGAATTCCGCTTTGATCTTATCATGATCGACACTGACCTGGTTTTTATCCCGCTGGTAGACGCGGGACATATCCACTTCCACAGTTACTAGATCTTTGGCAGCTGTTGTTCCATCGTAGGGTTTGCTGCCGTTAAACGTACATTTGACTGTAATCTGGATTGGCTTGATGGTCAAAGTGGTCGCGGTTTCCCCGCTGGCGTAGGTTTCACTGGCCTCAATTGTTGCTTTTACATCATAAGTTCCCGCATCGACAGGAGCATCCTTGGTCCATCCGTCATCTGAGTTTTGCGGTTTGTACTGCACCACAATCGGTGTACTGTCATGCGTTCGGTCTGTCACAAAACTCAAAGGATGGGACGAACTGTCATAATTAAATTCATTTTTGCCCTTCAGGGTAATAACCGTTGCCGTCTTGTTGCTGACCTCTACAGGTACCTTGCCGGAAGTCTCTGTGTAATTTTTTGAATTCGTCTCATCGGGGGTAAATTTCCAGGTATATTCCTGCGATCCCTCCGTATTCAGCGTAGGATTTCCGCCATTTGCACTTTCATCCCATGTCAGCGTACCAGCCACCGGCCAGTCGTTGTGACTGGGGTTGTGGAATGAACCAGTCAGTGTGGAACTGGACAGCTGCCTTCCCAACTGTACGCCACCTGCCGTAACATTACCGGTAGGCTTAGCAGGTGTTACGGTAATCTTGGCACTTTCCTCCAAGGTGACCGTATATTCCGGGTTGCTCTCGGTTATTTTCAGAGGATACCCTTCCTCACTGACCTCCGCCGTATCCTGGAAAGCTTCACAGCCAACAGTTACCCCCAACTGATCCAAAGTGACGCCTGCGGCTCCCGTAATTGTAATCTTCTCCTTGATGCTATCATAGGACAGGCTCTCGCCATAAGCCTTGCTGACAGCC
>CAZGAM010000205.1:0-1343 GCA_964523685.1 uncultured Oscillospiraceae bacterium
TGGCGCCTAAAGCATATGCGGGATGTAGGCTATGCGATTCTGGTAGAAGGAGAATCGGATACGCAGACGCTGTGGTTCCTGGGACTTCCTGCACTGGGTGTGCCTGGTGCGAGTATGTTCAAGGAAAAAGACGCAGGGCTTCTCCAGGGGCTGAAGATATACATCCACAAGGAGCCTGACAATGGTGGTGAGACATTTGTCCGAAAGGTCTGCCAGGGCTTAAACAATGGGGAATTTAGTGGGGATTCATATGTCTGGGAATGCAATGACTTTGGCGCGAAAGATCCGTCTGAACTATACCTCAAACATGGAAAAGAAGAAGCGGCCAAAATCATCAGGAGCGCATTAAAAGGAGCAAAACCACTTTCAAAGAACCAGATAGAGGCAGTCATTCCCGGGGCATCCGTCAATCTGAGACAACCGGAAAACTGGCTCTATTCCGATAGCGGGATCTGCCGAATAGCACAGGAAGACAATGCTCCTGTTATTGTGTGCAAAACGCCAATTATCATTTCCAAGCGGATTAAACGAATAGACACGGCGGAGGAAAAAATCGAACTCAGTTTCAAGCGGGACGGACAATGGACCAGTATCATTTTGGATCGGCCTACCGTATTCGCCAGCCGTTCTATCGTGAATATCAGCTCCCTGGGATGCACTATTACCAGTGAGAATGCAAAGGCTGTAGTGAGCTTTCTTGGCGCACTGGAGGCGGAGAATATGGACATCATCCCTACGGTGGAGGCAACAAGCACTATGGGCTGGCAGCCTGGCAACCGGTTTATCCCCGGCAAAGAGGATGGTATCATCCTGGACTTGGATGCGAGTCAGAGTCAGGCGGCTGCTGGATATGTCCAAAATGGAAGCCTGGTTGAATGGATCAGTATCATGACCCCATTCCGGGAACAGGATATCTTTCGGTTCATTCTGGCGGCAAGTTTTGCTGCTCCTCTTTTGCGAATTGTGCATCAGAGAATCTTTATTGTTTATAACTGGGGCGGAAGCCGGGGCGGGAAAACAGCCGCATTAAAGGCTGCACTTTCCGCATGGGGTGATCCATCAAGGCTGATGATGAATTTTAATACTACCTTGACAGCCTTGGAGCGCAGGGCTGCCCTCTATTGTGATCTCCCTCTGGGGATTGATGAACGGCAGCTTGCGGATGAGAAAAGATTGAGCCTGGATCAGATTGTGTATATGGTGTCCGGTGGTTTGGGCAAATCACGCGGTACAAAGGACGGAGGCGTTATGAGAACACTATCCTGGCGGACAGTTGCCCTGGCAACGGGAGAAGAACCGTTGAATTCAGAGAAGAGTCAGACAGGTGTGAGTACTCGTATGCT
>CAZGAM010000205.1:1353-3684 GCA_964523685.1 uncultured Oscillospiraceae bacterium
TATGGCGTTCCGTTCGATAACGAGAAGGATGCGGAGGCCATGCATCAGAAGGCTATAGACAACTGCGGATGGGCTGGTCCTGCGTTTATTAGGAAAATAATCAGTCTTCAGGAATCGGACATTCTTGAGGCATTCTCAGATATGCTTGACGAGGTGAATGCACTCAATGACAAAGTCAACGGGGCGAACCGTTCGGAAGTGGCGCTGACTGCGCTGGCGGATGCAATGATCGACAGCTGGCTCTTCCATGGCGGGGAACGGGGAGAGGAGCCAGAAACAGTGTCAGGAGCCATAAAGAGACTGGAGATTTCAGGTTCTTCCTGGTCCCGGGCAATACAGATGGCAGAGAACATTCTGCACAGTCAGATTGAACAGAACAGCTTTGATGTGAATGAGAACGCCCTGCAATTTATTGTAGATTGGGTTTTACGCAACAAGTCGTATCTGAGTGAGAGTACTCCCGGCCAGCTTTATGGTTCGTATGATGAGGCTGAAGAGATCGCATACATTATCCCGTCTGTACTGAGAGAGGCACTGGAAAAGGACGGCTACAACTACCGCAAGACGCTCAAATATCTGTCAGAGCAGGCTCTAATAAGCACATACAGGGACAAGAGCGGGAAGAAGCTCTATTCGGTAGTGCACCGCATCAACAATGTGCCAAGCAGGGTTATCAAACTCTTTGTTGGGAAAGCAACGGAAATGATTTCACAGGAAGAGACAAGCTTCTCAACACAGCAGTTCACGGAATTGGCGGATGAGAGTCGGCTTCCTTTCTAAACGTTACACCTAATTCCTGAGAAAAAGATAGGTGTAACCCTGGGTGTAACATTAGGTGTAACAGGAAAGTTCTATATATGGAATCTTTCCGAGTCGATCAGGAGCTTTATGTCCTTGTATATACTATTGTTACACCTGTTACACCTAATTTCCTACATAAGCTTCTTAGAGATCGAAGAGCGGGACCCAACTACAATCAATAAAAATAATAACGCGTTATATGCGGGGAAAAAGGTGTTTTAGGTGTAACGCCATACATGTAGTGTCAAAAGGCATTTGCTTTACTACCGGTGGAGGACATATACACATAAAGAGCCGAAAGGCGGCAGAAAAAGGTGTAACAACGCTTCGAAAAAGGTGTTAGGAGGCACCGGATCTTGCCAATCTGGAGCAAGACAGCGGGTAAATCACACAAAAACGGGGGAAAGGCTTTTTGATACGCGAAGTAGAATATATAAGTACATCTGATTTCGTGAATAAGTGCCAGGGTAAAATTGATAATTACGAGGAAACGCTTTTTCTGCCAGGTTCGCGTGCAGTCAATGATATTGTCGGCCGTAATCTATGTATTAGTTCAGGATTACTGGTGCGGGGATATATCCATGCTTATGATTTGCTTGATTATATTAGGCGTCCGTTAAAGCGGAACCGTACCTTTTACTCCGGAATCCTGGAAGAGAAAGTGAAGAACGGAGAAATAAAAAATTATATGCCGAAAGAACCCAACTGGTATAAATATGAATTGCCTGACTCCTATGCTGATTACATGCCTGAGAGAGATCCCGATGTAAGATGGGATAGGAGAATGAATGTTAAGGTTTTTGTACGAGAAAGCCAAAAGGCTATTTTTGAGTATGAAAAATATTATAGATCCTGTGTTCAGAGTAGTCGTTATTATAGGAAGTTTTCCGAAGATGCATTCAATCGAACCGTATTCATTGCAGGGTATCTCGAAATTGCGGGACTTCCTGAAGTCGGTGACTTGTTGATATATATGGCGTGTCCCTGGCTGAATCAGCAGACGTACCAAACAGAACTTCCAGAGAAGTTCCCAGATGTTGAAAAACCAAAGGTTACTGTAAAGCTGAGGCAAAAACTGGCGGGGTATTTGGTAAAAAAACAGCGGAATGACCCGCACCGTACACCCTACAAGAGTTTGGATATGGAACGATAAAACTCAAGAGAATTTTTTCCAGAACGTTCGATTGACCATTACATGTTTGCTCACAAAGTGAAATGAGCATGAAGTGAATAGTTTTCTAATTCAACAAGGGGAGAAATAGTGGCGACACCATTTCTCCCCTTCTGATGTTCTGTTTTAGAAAGGAGTTCTATTTATGGAAGGAACTTTTGTTAAAAAGATTGGTAATGTAATTTATACGGTGAAGTTAAGATCTTCGGAGAATGCGAAAGAAGACTTGGAAACGAAGCTTAAGAAACTTATTGAAAAAGAAGTAATGTCTGCCGTACTTGAAGAAGTAGAAGGGCACTATGAGGATGCAATGAATCTCTGAGAGTTTCCCTATTTTATTTTCGCAAGAACATCCTGAA
>CAZGAM010000206.1:0-3668 GCA_964523685.1 uncultured Oscillospiraceae bacterium
CTCCGGGGTACTCAGTAAAAGTTACAAAGTTATGGTTATAAAGTCACCCGGGAATGCAGGCTTATCGAACCCTGGTTCGCAGTACGGCTTTTTACGGCTCCTTCTTGCTCTGTGGTCCTCGCGGCGCCTGGAAAGCGATCCGCAGTGCGACTTCTTCCGCCAGGATCTCTTTGCCATTGGATGTTGCCGACAGCTGTGATCCTCTTGCTCCCGGCATCCACTCTGAATCTTACAGGTTGTACCCAATGCGGTGTCCCGTACAGCACGCCTTACGACTTTTGCCTTCCCGTCTCTGAGAAGATGTTTGACCCTTTTCCATGCCGCTCTGCAGGCATAAGCGGCTGTCCGTCCCTGGCAAGTACCTATACCACGCTGCGGCACTCCTTCCTGAACCCGTTTAACAGGAACTCCCGCTTTCGCGGGTTCGGTGCCCTTCCCCCATGAATAAGAAAAAATGGCTTTATAGAGGCAAAATCGTCCTGCCTAGACAAATCATGGCGGACACCGCAGAAGAAAAAAAGCAAAATATAACGAAGAGATACCCGATATCGTTCTGAAAATGAGACATTCTCTTGCTACTGCATTTTTCCCGTCAAGGCCACAATATGTAGAATGCAGTAAAGAAGACTTAGTACAATAGAACTTTCAGGTTTTTACCCTGACATCCCAGGGAACCCTCCCGGCTTGCAGCGCCGCGGTCCCTGCGGATACCCGCTTGGGAATGCCTCTCTTTCCTCATTTGCCTGGTTTCTTTCCAGCCCTCTCTCCAGGGCCGTGCACCGGCACCAGAGACCCTGGCACGCCGTTGGGTCCCGGCTCTCCCCCTCGCTCCCGGCTCCCGGCAGGACGAACAGCCAACCGGCTGTTCGTCCTTTTGCCGGGATCTTGGCTCCCGCCGCGTTTTTTCCTGGGGCTTGAAAACCGGAAAGGAAGAGTTGGCGGCTGAAACCCGCCGGAAGAAGGATTTGCCGGAAGCCCGGCGGCGGGAACACACGAACCGTGTACCGGCAAAAAACCGGCTCCCGAAGGCCTGGAGCCCCTTCCGCCCGGACAGGCAGAATCCCCTGTGTGTTCCCCAGCTTGCCTAATTCTCTTCTCCCGCGCCGGAATTATTCCCAACGGATCCCTGCGTGGCGGGGATAGAGGTACTTCCCGTTCCAGTTCCCGGCAGGCTGATTGTCCTCCAGCGACAGTTTCCCGCCTACATATACCTGGTGTATGCCCTCATTGGCCTCGAAGGGATGGGCATAGTCCGCATGGTCCAAAATGGTATCGTAGTCAAAGAGCACCAGATCCGCGTCCATGCCCGGCAGAATTTCTCCTTTTCCGACCAGGCCGTACCGGTGCGCCGGCATCGACGTCAACCGGCGGATCCCCTCTTCCCGGGAAAGGATCCCCCGATCGCGGATATAGCGGCCCAGGTACCGGGGAAATGTCCCCGTGCACCGGGGATGGCAGGCGGTGTCGCCGGGCAGGACATTCCCGTCCGAACCCACCATGCACCGGGGGTGCTGCAAAATCGTCTCCACGTTTTCCTCACACATGGAAAAACGGACCTCATGCACATCCCCATGGTTCGCTTTCTGCAGGGCGATCATCCCATCAAAGGGGGCCAGGCCCAGCCGCTCCGCCGCCTGGGCATAAGACAGTCCCACGGCCCAGGGCGTCTCATTGGCCCGGACAATCTGGAAATTCTCCAGGCCCACATAATACATGCTGTTGTCCCAACTGGGGTCCCTGACCTCGTAGATCTCGTGATAGATCTCCTTCACCACATTGGGATCTTCCAGGCTGGCGGCAAACGCCTCTCTCCCCTGGTCCAGGAATTTGGCAGGGATCGCCGAGAGGGTGGTCGTACAGCACGCTGTATAGGGATAGGCATCCAGGGTGATGTCCAGACCCTCTGCGATCGCCTCATCCAGCATCGCCAGGGCCGGCTTGCAGTGGTCCCAGAAGGCCTTTCCGGAACATTTGAAATGAGAAATATTCACCGGCACATGGCCTTCCCGGGCAATTTGAATGCACTCGCGCATGCAGTCGTATATCCCGATGGCCTCCGACCGGGAATGGGTGGTATATATGCCTCCCAGCTGTCCCGCGGTTTTGGCCAGTTCCACCAGTTCATGGGTATCACTGTAAATCCCAGGCACATAGGAAAGACCGGTGGAAAGGCCGGCTGTCCCGTCCCGCATGGACTGGACCAGCCACTTCTGCATCCCGGCAATCTCCTCCGGATTGGCCGGACGGGACTGCAGGCCCATCACATTCGCCCGCAGGGCCCCATGGCCGGTAAAGTATCTCTGGTTCACCCCCAGAGGCTTTTTATTAATCTCTTCCACTTGCTGCGCCGTGCTCTCCCACTGAAGATCCGTGCCGTAGTGGATGGATTCCCGGACCGCCGGGTCCATATCCGAGGATACGGGGCTGCTGCTGATGCCGCAGTTCCCGGATAATTCGGTGGTAATGCCCTGCTGAAGGCCCCGTAGACGATGGGGATCCTGGCATATGGAGTAGTCACTGTGGGAATGTACATCAATAAAGCCCGGCGACAGGGCCAGTCCTTCCGCGTCCACCTCCCGTTCCGCCAGACCCGGGTCCTCCTTCCCTACCGAGAGGATTTTTCCATCCTGTACCGCCACGTTCCCATAGAAGGGCGCCTTTCCGCTTCCGTCATAGATGAGCGCCTTGCGAATAACCAGATCAACCATACTTTGTCCTTTCCTTTTTTTATTGTTTCAACTCCCCGCCGGACAGAGCGCTCTCTGCCGGCGCACAAAAACCGGATCCCCTTTCCTGCGGCTGGGCGGCACCGGGTGCCGGACAGGCCCGGCAGGGCCCTGCCATAGCGACGCCGGTTTCGGCCCGCCGAAAGAGCAGGCGGACCGCGTCCTGCCCCACGAACAGAAGCCAGGGGCGGCACGCCATACCCGGAAGAACAGGGGCTCCGTGTACACAGGGGCTCTTCCCAGCAAAACCAACGAGCGCATGGCCGAGAATACGCAGGCCTTTCGGGCAGATCCCGCAAACTCTGCAGGCGAGAGCGTACCAGCACTCCACGCTCCGGCGAATCGCCTGCCTGGCGCCAGACGAAACGGCGGGAGGCAGATTCACCCGTTCCTGCTTCTGCACCTCTTACCCACAATCCGGCATACTTATCGACGCACCCGGTAGGCCGGGGGAAGAGCGCAGCGAATGCGCAGTAGGGAACCACACCCCGTCTGCCCTGGTTCCAGAAGTCCTGTCATGTTCCGGCCGAAGTGGTCTGCCCCCGAGCACCCTATCAATTTACCCTTCCGTTTCATCCGCGCTCGTCTGCCTGTAAAGGATGCATTTTGTGCTATAGCGCTGCAGGGTAAGTGTTTTCAGCTTTGTTGATATTCCCTTTGAAACATGCTATACTATATCCGGCAGGTACGGAGGGAAAATGCAGATGACCAGATAGGAGATGCATCAGATGGGAGTGTATGTCAATCCCGGAAGTAAGCAGTTTCGCCAGGCTGCGGAAGGTGCCATATATGTGGATAAGTCCGGCTTGATTACCTTTACCAACCATGCGCTTGGATATTCCTCCAGAAATCGGATTTGTGTGTCCCGGCCCCGGCGCTTTGGAAAAACCATGGCACTGAATATGCTGGCCGCCTACTACAGCAAAAATGGAGACTCACGAG
>CAZGAM010000207.1:0-3659 GCA_964523685.1 uncultured Oscillospiraceae bacterium
GGGGGGAGAAGGTGAAAAAACTTTTCTGCATCCTTTTTTCAGTGGTATTTTTTTCCCTGTGTTTGATACCCGGCGTGGGTATGATCGGCAGCGGACCCTCTCCCTCTGCCGCGCAGGAGATGCCTAATGTGCGGCCGTCTGTATTCCAGGAAGACGGGACATTGAATACCAGGTTCCTCTCTCAGTTAGCGGATTACGTGTCAAATGGTTTTTATCTTCGTCTGGAAGGCATTACTCTTTGGGATAAACTCTGTGCGAAAGTTTTCAAAACTTCTGCGAATGAGGATGTTCTCATAGGACCTGACGGGTGGCTGTTTTACAGCGACGGCATCCGTGACATGACTGGATGGGAGCAGCTCACGGATCGGGAAATCTGGTGCGCTGCCAGAAGCCTTGCTTTAATGCAGGAATATGCCGACAGCCTGGGCGCCTCCTTTTTCTTCACCGTGCCATGTGGAAAATATACTCTGTACCCTGAACATGCTCCCCGTCTTGTCAAGGTGAAAGAGGGAAGCAACCGTGTCCGGTTGGAAAAAGAGTTGAGGGCACAAAAGGTGCAGTATATCGATTTGTATGAACCGTTTTCCCAAAGCGGAGAGGAACTGTATTGGCAGTGGGATAGTCACTGGCACAGCCGGGGTGCAGCGTTAGCGGCGGATACCATACTGGCAGCGGCAGGTTGGAATTCAGACTATTTTGCAGGCCCTTTTACTGCCGAGAAGACGCATAAGGGAGACCTGTACGAGATGCTGTATCCTGTGGGGACGGAGCTGGAAGTGGATTATCAATATAACCCGGGCTTTAGTTTTTCGTATTTGACTCCGTTTCACTCTGCGGATGATATTTCTATTGAGACGACCAACCCGGAGGGCAGGGGAAGCCTTCTTATGTTTCGTGATTCCTCCGGGAGAAATCTCTATCCGTATATGGCGCAGAGCTTTGAGCATGCCTTTTTCTCCCGGCAGAACAACTATCGGATGGATTACATAGAAAAATACGACAGCCATGTAGTCATCGTGGAACTGGCGGAGAGGACATTGCCTTATCTGCTCGAATATCCGGCTGTCTTTCCCTCTCCGGAGAGAGACCCGGCAGTTTTGAAGACGGTGGAGACAGTTGAGAGCACACTTCAGGCAGAAAAGCCTGGACAAACGATGGACGGTTATTATAAGGTGACGGGAACCTTGCCGGATACGGCAGATGAGGGGCCTGTTTACGTAGAGGCAGGGGAGAGCATCTATGAAGCGATCCCTAATCAGGGGAGCTTTACACTCTGGCTGCCGGAAGAAGTTTTATGGCAAGAAGCCAGTGTCTATGCTGGCGTATAAAAGGAGAAAGAAATGGATCTGAATCATGCATTGGAGATACTGGATACTGTCCAGCAAAAACTATATGCTTATGGCTTTGCCAGTTCAGCCCTGCAGCTGGATGGAGATACTGTAGCTCCCAGAGATACGGCAGAAGGGCGAGGGGTGGCACTGGGCGTGCTGGCCGGAGAAGAGCAGCGGATTCTGACCGATCCTCAACTTGCTGAGGCGCTGCAATGCCTGCAGGAAGGGAAACAGCAGCTGGACCAGAGAAGAAACAGGCAGGTGGAAGAGCTGGCCAGAAGTGTAAAACAGCAGAGCCGCATACCGGAAGAGGAGTTCATGCGCTATGCCGCGCTGGTAAATGAGGCGACCAGTGTCTGGAAACAGGCCAAAGAGCAGAGTAGTTTCCCTCTGTTTCAGCCCTATTTGGAAGAGCTGGTGCAGGTCAATCGCCGCTTTGCAGGGTACTATGATCCGGATAAGAAGCCTTATGATGCCCTGCTCAATGAGTATGAGAGAGGGGTAGATGAGGAGTATTTGGACAGCTTCTTTGCTGTACTGCGGGAACGGCTGGTTCCTCTTATTCAGGAAGTAGGGGAAAAGCCGCAGCCGGACGTGCGTTTTCTGCACCTGTATTATCCCGTGTATAAGCAGAAGCAGTTGTCAGAGTATCTCATGGGGGTGCTTGACCTGGATCGGGCCCACTGTGGAATAGGGGAAACGGAGCATCCTTTTACCCTGAACTTCAACAGTCAGGATGTGCGAATTACCACCCATTACTATGAAAATGATCTGACAAGTTCTATGTTTTCTGTTCTCCATGAAGGCGGCCATGCTCGTTATGAACTGGATGTGGATCCATCCTTGGATTATACGGTACTGGCAGGCGGGGTGTCCACCGGTGTGCACGAGAGTCAGAGCCGCTTTTACGAGAATATCATTGGCAGAAGTCTGCCTTTTATTGGGTCAATTTATCCCAAGGTGCAGTCTATATTCCCAGAGCAGCTTTCTTCTGTCTCGGCGGAGCAGTTTTGGAAAGCTGTAAACCGTGCAGAGCCATCCTTGATCCGTATAGAGGCAGATGAGCTTACGTACAGCCTGCATATCATGGTACGGTATGAAATTGAGAAAGAATTGATCGGAGGAACACTGGCCGTACAGGATGTACCGGAGGCGTGGAATCAATTGTATAAACAGGTTTTGGGTGTGGAGGTACCGGATGACAGACATGGCTGCCTGCAAGATTCCCACTGGGCGGGAGGACTCATCGGGTATTTTCCCTCTTACGCTCTGGGAAGTGCCTATGGAGCGCAGATGCTCCGAAATATGGAAAAAGAGATGGATGTGTGGGGACCAGTTGGCAGAGGGGACCTGAGTTTTGTGACACAGTGGCTGAAAGAGAAAGTACACCAGTATGGCAGTCTCCTGAAGCCTGCGCAGGTAGTGGAAAATGCCTGTGGTAAATTTGATGCTACTGCCTACACGGATTACCTGACTGAAAAATATACGAGTTTGTATGATTTGTAAAAGAAACGACTTTCCATTGTGATTATCCTTGCTCTGAATCCTGTAAAAAATGGAGGATAACGCGAGGTCCTATTTATGGATAAAAAATTTGCAATATTCGATTTGGATGGAACTTTAGTAGATTCCATGGGATATTGGAATCATATGACCGAAGAGTATCTTTCCCGGCATGGGATAAGGGAGGTAAGTCAGGAGGCGCTGGAAGAGACAGCTGTCATGACGACCAGGCAGACTATGGAATATTTCAATAAAAAATTTGGTCTGCAGAATCCGATTGAAACGGCAGAGGAAGAATTATGGGCTGTGATGCAGGATCATTACCTTCATGATATCAAACTAAAGCCGGGCGTGAAGGAATATTTGAGAAAACTCCAGGAGAAAGAAGTGTTGATGAGTGTCGTTTCAGCGACACCGCCGAAGCTGATGAAGGTGTGTCTCGCCAAGCAGGGAATAGATCAGTTCTTCTCCTTTGTGCTGTCTTGTGTCTCCTTGGGCGTCAGTAAAGAGCAGTCTGACATATACGATCGGGCATCGATGGAGATGGGCGCTTTGACCCATGAAGAAGTGGCCGTATATGAGGATGCACTGACGGCGGGCAATACGGCAAAGAGAGCAGGATATTATCTGGTAGCGGTTCAGGATGCCTATTCAAAAAAAGGCTGGAACCAACTGAAAATGTTAGCAGACGAGGTTCTGGAACATTGGTAACCGTACCGGCAGGTGTTGGATGGTTCCGTAGCACAGATTGTGCCATCCTGTTCGAGACGGCATCATGTACATATGGGCTGCCTGATTCTGTGGATTTAGGCAGGCTGTCCCGGA
>CAZGAM010000208.1:0-3618 GCA_964523685.1 uncultured Oscillospiraceae bacterium
AGGTACAGTAAATACACGGTGGCTTCCCGGTTCCCCCCTACGGCCTGCTTCTGGTAGAAATTCAGGGAGAAGATCATGTTGCTGATCTTCCGGTTGGCTGACAGGAGACTCAGGGTGACCGGTTTCGTGTCGTATGCCTCTTTATTGCGCTGATACGTCTTGTAGGTATTGCGCAGGAACTGGAAATCCAGAATGGGTACGACCATCTCCTGAAGGCTGATCCCGCCGTGCACATAGTTCAGGCCCCCGCCTTTTTTCTTGATCCGGACATTCTCACGAGGCGCAAAGGCCTCCCACGGGGTATCACCGTCCAGGAATCGAACCGGGAGCAGATAATCCGGCTTGGCCCCCTTTTTAGTGATCAAGTACCGACGGTCAATTTCCACGTCCTGTTCGTCGGGCGTTGTCTTATCCACCTTGTCATCCTCGTGCAGGGGACTGTACGTATAGAGGAAGCCGTGATCTGCGGTGACGAGGACATTTGTCCCGCTAAACTCATTGACGATGATGCGTATGAGGTTTTTGATCTCGGCAATCGCTTCATCGCAGGCCGGAAAGACAGCACTGTCGGAGGTGTGGCTCGCTTCATCCACCTTATCGTGGTAGATATAGACGATATCCATTCCCTTCACAAGCGCCTGGCGGTCCAGACGCTTCAAACCGATGATGTTCTCGTATTTGAGGGCCGTGCTGCTGGGATTAGCCGCCTTCAGCACCTTATCCCGATAGCCGGCGTCTGTCGGCTGCCCGTCAGCCAAAACACTCAGAACGCCGTTCCCGTGAATTGCCGCATCCAGTTTTTGATGGGGCAGCAGGGCCGCCATGCCGAATTTCGTGACGGTAGGGAAGAGGGCCTGGCAACTTCCAAGGGTCACTTTGCACTGCATCTCCCGCTGAAGCTGCTCTGCAAGGGACGCGGCGGCTTCGTACCGGAAGGCATCCGAGATAATCACAAACACGCGGCTGCCTTTCGTCTTCACACGGGCCGGGTAGAAGTCCACCTGCTGGGGTACTTCCAGGATACGGCCAAATTGCTCCAGATTTTCCGCACAGGCATCCGACCAGTTCTGACCGAGCTGGCCAAGGTACCAGTGGGAATAGAGGCCCTCCACCTTCTCCGCCACCCGCTTAAATAGATCGTCCAGCAGCGGATCCGACGCCTTCAGGCTGCGCTGGAAGGCGAGGTGGAACTTCCGGTAGAAGGTATCCATCCGGTAATAGTCCGTCGTATATTCCTTCCAGATCTTATGGGGTTCGACGGTATGGAACCCAACGGCATGCTCTACAAAGAAAGTCTGCATATTGGCAACCTGGAGAAGACCTTCATAATAGCAGGATACGCGGTCGTACCAGACCATGGTACGGCGCTTTTCCACCGTGTCCTGAATCACCTGCACCTGGATAATCTGGTCGTTGATTTCCCCCATCAGCGAAGCCAGGATGCACTCATTGATGCAGGGAAAGATTTCTGTATCCACCAGATCTTCCACAGAAAGGCTGCCAAAGCGCTGCGGCAGCCTTACCGCCTCTTCCACCGTTCGGGCAATGGCATAGAGTTGCGTATTGTCTTCGCTGTGGAGCCAGTCCGATACCAAATCATAGCAGTATCCCTGATGCGGTGGGGAGACAAAGGCATCCAGTCCGACCAAGTAATCCTGGTGCATGGTCCGGGAAGCGGCCGTCAGCAGCAGCTGGATCGCGAGCTGTTCCAGGGAGGAATCCTCCCCCTCGCTGTAGCCGGAGGCCTGGGATACCATCACCCAAAACGGCTTATCCGCTCCATAGTTCAGGAAGCTTTGATAGACGCTGTTCGCATCCATGTCCAGCCCGCCCTGGAGAACGGCTCGGATGATCTTAGCCGGCGCAATATCACTGCAACCGCACAGGGCAGCCATGACAGCCAGGTGCATCTGCGGCGCGGTGGATATTTTTTTAGCGAGCTTTTTCACCGCATCCCGGCGGTCTTTCGCCCGGAAGAACTTCCGGTAGTTCTTCACCGAGCTTCGGATCATGGGTGTGGCAGGCAGACCCATTTCATCCACCCATATCGAGATGAGGTCGGCTCGGAACTCCTCACTGTAAATCTGCACGTTGAGCAGCCAGTTGTCGTCCTCTTTCATGAAGGGGCGGGGATCGTAGACGAGGAAATCTGTGGTCAGCTTCTCTTCGCAGAGAAGCTTCTTGACGGCAAAGGTATTGCTGCCGGTCAGGACAACGACTTCTACGCCGTCCAGGGAAAGATCCTCCAGCTGGTCTTCAAATTCCCGGTCTTCATCATACCAGAAGATAATCCGCCGCTGATAAAACTCGGGCAAAGACGCGGCAAAGCGGCGTGTTAAATCCTGTTGTATGGTACCTAAATCCATGGCTGTCTCCTTCCTGCATAGCGGCTGGCGCGTCCTGGAAAGTTGTTCTGCTGCTCCGGCAAATGTCCGGCTAAATCCCGGGCTCGGAAAGGGGAGAGGGGAGGCTTGACCGCTATTCTTTTTTCCTCTCCGCTTTTTGCTGCCTGCGTGAAAAAACGATCCCTTTCCAGACGGTCCGTCCGGAAAGATTGGTAAAGCGCGGCATAGCGCGCGAAAGTCCGCCCGAACTCCCCATGGCGCAGTCACGCTTCCTGCTGCCAGATCCTCTCGAAATGGTTGCTTTCTGGCTGCTAATGCCTATTCGCTGCCGGGCTGCCGCGGTGTATGGGGTGCTTGTCTGCCAAGCGTCCTGAGAAAACGTCCTCCAGAGGGGCAGCGAAAAAGGGCAGTTTCGGAGAAAGGGCGATAGTTGGTGCCTATCGGGCCAAGCGCCATCCGTGGAGAGGCGAAACGAGGTGCAACGGTCTCTGGGTTCTTTGACAGCATCCAAGCCCCTCTCTTCGAAGATGGGAATCCGCTGGGAGCATGGTATCAGGCGCCGGGTAAAGAAGCAAGAGCTTCTTCCGCTCCTCCGGGAGTCTGCCGCATAGTCTGTGCCGTCCTTTTCCGTTATGGGTAAGTTCCGACCGAATCCAGTGTCCAGCCAACTGTTTCGAAAAAGTGTGCAGGAAAGGCGGGGACAACGCGGACGTTCTGGAAAGTGCCGCTCTCTTCGGCGCGGCTGGCAGCAGCTTGCTGGGCAGCGCTGAGTCGGAGCGAGAAGTTGTCCCTGTGGATAGGCATATGGTGAGGCTTACCCCTGGCGTGTGAAGAGCAGGAGCACCAGGCTGATGATTCTCCTGTCCTCCCATCCACGAGGGAGAACCGGAAAAGAGATTCTGGATGCCGCCGCAGGGCGGGCAAGGGCATCAGTTGAAAGAGGCAAGGCATCGGTTGAAAGAGGGGCAAATTCATGTCAGGGGTTACTATCCAAACCATTGTGAAAATCGGATGGGCGTTTCTGTGATTTTGATATTCTTTGTGAGGCTGCCAAACGCATTCTCTTTTCTCTTTTGGCTCGGCAATATGCAATAATGTGGATAGACCCAGCCGATACTCTGCCCTTGATCCGTCTACTTTTCCATGAACCGGAATGGCTGGCTATATATGAACTACTTTACTTTTGCCAGTACGTCTTGGAAAATTGCGTAGTTGTGTTTTACCCCGTCATCCAGATCGATAGAGAGAAACTGGTCGGCAAGATGGTGGATTT
>CAZGAM010000209.1:0-3517 GCA_964523685.1 uncultured Oscillospiraceae bacterium
GCTTTGCGGGTAAATGTCTCCCGGCATGGCTTTGCCCACGGATCCCCGGATAGGCTCCTCGCGTCTACCATATGGCTTTTGGGCAGCCCGTTCCTGATTCGGGTGTTCTTTGTGATAGATCCAAATGTCCTCTCCCCATCTGGATACATCTCTTTTATTCTCTTCCATAACGCCCATCCCATGATCCCCATGAATACCGCCTCTCTCCATGACGGTCCCCGTTTGGTATCCAGTTCGATCTTCCCCGGATGATATGCCTTATGGCATGTCTCACACAGCGTGACCAGGTTTCCCGGTGCGTTCCCCCTGTCAGGACAGGTTTCGTATAGGCAGTGCTGTCCCTCCCCTCCGGACCTCATATTGTAAGCTGCAGATTAGGACAAACGTCTGCAGGAACCTATCCATTCTTCCCTAACGTAGTTTACTAAGGGTAGTCAATTGGGGCTTTTTACAGGGGCCCTTTCTCTTTAGGGGATGGGTAAGTTGACCGGGGAAGCGAGCGAAGGTTTCATCTGGTCACTTGAAATGGTGTCCAGCGTTTTAATTCAAGAAACCCGCATAAATACGGCACTTTTTCATGTTTGTTCATATACATTTCCAGCATTGCCTATGATGTAATTGAACTGTTTCTTTACCATTGGTTTATCGTTCCAAATTCCAAATTAGACAGTGATTCTCTTTTGAATTTCGATGATATCTAGCGGATGCAGCGATCCTACCTTTTTTATGAAAGACGAACAATCGAGCTCAATCCTTTTTGAAAGTCTGACAGTGGGAGGCTTTCTTAATCCCGCATATTTCCACTCTTTAAGAGTATATTCGCTTTGACGTGCAGGCTTACTTGTCATTTTTAAGCAGTCAATTACGAGGAATGAATCAGACAAAATAACGACAGGGCAAATCTTTGACTGTGCCATATCTTCATAAGGAACATTGGCAATATACACATCCTATCCCTTCATAGATAACTCTTCCACTCATCATCTTCGTCCGGGTCGTACCATTCAGCTGGAAGCGCATCTACTATTGGTGTGTTCAACCGATCATCAATCGAAGGTACAGGATGTTTCAAAAAATAATCGCGAATGGCTGATTGGCTTATAACAAGCTCTCCTCTGGTGTTTGCGTCACTCCAAGGGGTGCCGGGTTGATGCGTGAGGGCAACAAGCTTTGAGCCTGTGTACTGCCCGAACTCGCGCATCACATCGTAAAGTACATCCGCCTCATCCGCAGAGAAAACAGACATGTCAATGTCATTCTGATCGGAAAAAATGGGATTTTTGCCAAACACTTTGTATTTGCGGTAAACTTCCGGTATGACCGGCCCATATGTCCATGCTTCTATACGGTTTTCAAACAGCGGCTTGCCTGTACGTGCAAGAAACGTTCCCTGCGCATAGTATAGCAATTTGTTTAATTTCAGATTTGAAATCATATCGTCCTCACTTTGATTTAATAGCTGAACGAAAAAATCAGCGACATCGAATACGTCAGCCATAAATAACACTCCTTTTTTTATTCCCTTCTGCAGTTTATTCCATTTCCTTGATATGGGATTCAAAAAAACCAATGGCAGAAAGTAAGTAATACCACCTTTTTAGGATAGCAAGAATGTCAATTATCGAAAAACTGGAAGCCGTGTATATATTTTGGAGCCTAATGTAGTTTACACGTAAGGGTAGTCAACTGGGCCTTTTTACAGGGGCCCTTTCCCTTTAGGGGATTGGTAATTTACCTTCTGTGCTCCTTTCTCCTGATGGTATACGCCGGCACGCAATATCTGTTTTTCACCAGTGTTTGGTCCCCCGCCTCGAACAGGTAGGGACAACGATAATCCGTGCTGTAGAGGGCAAGATGGATGGCCATAAGGTAATCTTCATCATTTTCCAGCGGCAGTTCATACGCCTCCACGCTTTCCCGGTCCTTAAGAAGCTCTTCTGCGTAAGCAAATATTTTGGCACTCGTATATTGGGCTCCAGGTCCTTCCATCAACTGGATGATTTCCTCTTTATCTACTTCCTGACTCACCTCAATGCCAAGATCTTCCCAAATTGTCCGCACACGCTTCCGACGTAGACGGTAAAAGCTGTCATCTGTAATCTGCTGCACATCATACAGATTGAAACAGCTGCTAAGCATGGCTGGATCTACATTCTGCCTCTCCTTGGCGTCATGGAGAATGGAAATAATATCCCCCCGAATACTGGTATCCCGATTCAGCATATAAGAAAGTTTCTGTCTGGTAATACGGATGTACGTCTGATTTTTCTCATCTAACTGCTGAATATATGACTCAATATCATCAAACGTAGATTTGATATAATTAATCATTTTCAGCAACTGCTCCATGCCGTTTTCCGCATTAGGAACGCGCTTGGTTTGAACAGCTGCCGAAACAATCTGGTTAAGAAGATGCGTGTCACTTTCTATATCACTGACAAGACTTAGTATCGGCCCTCTGAAACGGTCCACGCTGTCATCCACTTTAAGGGGAAAGATGATTTTATCCACAACATCCTTCACGTAGCCATGCAGATGGGCTGAGAGTAGATCCTCCGGTTTTGTTCGTTTCAGCAGTTCCCCGTAATATTGCCTGATTCTGGCATAAACCATTTCAATGTTCATCAAAAGGTGCTGAGTACTTTCATGAGCATTGGATATGCAGATGAAACCATTTTCAGGTGTATTCCGCACTTCTCTCAAATTGGAGAGGGTATTAATCACATATCCGGACTGATCTTCCGATTTCGCCAGGTCTTTTATAAATCCAGTTAGCTTTTTCCCATACTGTGTTAGGAAAATGAGCTCAGACTGATAATCTCCTCCTTCATCTACATCAATCCATCCGCTCCGCAGAAAGACACGAATCGTAAAGGCTAAGTTGTCCTGTTCGGGATCGCTAGTAGGCTGCTCGTCATATTCCTCTTCATCCGACACGTTCAGAGAGTAATTTTCTCTATGAAACGCCTTCCGCAAATTTTCCATAAGCTCTTTGCGTTGTAAGGCAATTCGTTTCTCTTGAGCAAGAACCGATTCCAGCGTCAAAAGCACATAAATATAGTCCTCTCTGTGCTTAGAGACAAGCGGGTTAAAAAACCGTCCGGGAAAGTCCCTTGGTAACTGCATACGCCCTTATCACCACCTCCTTTTTATTATATCAAATAGATTCATCACAAGCAATACCTCCAAACGATTTCGAAGAAATCACCTGCTTTCCGATAAGGCAATGTAGCCCAGCCACGGAAAGTTGGCTCGACTCTCCGTGCAAGTTGGCACATTCTTTTACCTCCTAACATCTTCTACCCATAGTGTTGACCGTTAGAGTAGGACACTTTACACCCGTCTATCTCACCAAGGTTTACCTGGACAGGTTTTGAGGGGAAGCACAGCGATAGGCGCTCATGGCAGTCTTTTGCTCATCATTCACCTTACGGCAGCCACTTACCAATCAGCCTGGATGGCCAAGGAGTGAATTTATGGCTGCATGGCGCATGAAGGCGATTTCCGTCTGCCTATT
>CAZGAM010000210.1:0-3510 GCA_964523685.1 uncultured Oscillospiraceae bacterium
TCTGGCCCGCTGCAGATACTCTTTCGCTTCCATAACTATTCCCTTCCCTCTTGAGTTTCAGGCATTCTGTTTGCAGCGATCGTGGTCTTTTCAGGCCGTTTCCTCTTTTTCCGGGGCTTCCGGAGTATGCAGGCGCGTCTGCGGCGGTGAGCACTTCAAACCACTCGGACAGGAAGAAGTTTCCAGCTCTTCCAGAGCTTCCTGTTTGTCCGTCCGGCGGAAATCCTTCCCCGCCTGCAGGATGGCGGCGTTTGCCAGCTCCTCCCGGTTTTCTGGGGCCCCATCCCAGTTCCTCTCCCCCTGCGGGCTTTTTCCGCTTCTATTTCCCGTTTTTCTCCGCCCGCAGGGCCCTTTTCCATGATCAGAAGAAAGGGGGGAAAGCACCCAGGGACACGCCTTTCCGGTCCGGGCATCGAAGCCGTATATTTGTCTTCCCGACAGCCCCGGGCTCCCCGCCAAAAGGGATCCCGGAAGCCTGCACTGGGGCCCACCGCCTGCCGGCGGGTGACTGGATCCGCCACCCCTTTCGGTGTCTTCTGCCTCCCTGCCACGGATCCCACAGCCCTGCCCCCGCAGCCGGATCCAGGTTCTGCTATAGGATCGCGGCTGTATCTTTCAGACCGACAGCCCCTTCTGCCCTCGCCGGGTGCCTTCTCTCTCCGACTGCCCTCACCGACGGGAGAAGACCGCTTCCCTGCGTACCGCCTTGGGCATTGCCCCTGTGCGCGAGAGCCTGCTGCCGGGTTTTCTTTCGTATTCCGTCATGGTTCTTCCCAGACGCTGTGCTGCGCCTTGGCCGGTACATACCGGCTGAACTCCCGGCAGTCCTGTGTGAACAGGCGGATGATCATCCTCCTGCGATATGCGTGCTTGAAGGCTGCGTTCATCCCCTGGGTGTACGCTCCGTCGCCGAAAATCCACAGTTCCGCGCAGTGGTCCATCAGAACACTGCCGAAGAATATCCCCAGGGCATGCTCCTGCGGGTTTTCATCATCCATGAACTGGGGATACAACAGGTGGGGCGCCACCGGGATGGCATCCTGCTCCACCGCATACCGGCAGTACTTCCTGGTTTCTCTGGTATTGGCCGCCACGTCCCCGGTGGTTCGGCTGCAGATGTATACCAGGGGCCGGTACACATGGGGGTTTCTTCCGCGCTGCCGTCGGGAATTGTCCACCTTGGACAGTACCGCTCCTGCGGTGGGATCGGAATACCCTTCCTGATTTCTGTAATCGCTGTTCATTTTTGCTGTCCTCCGTTGTTTTTATGGTTTTGTTGCTTCCCCTGTGATCCAGTGTGTTTTCTTAATCCGGCGGTATCTGCTCTTTCTCCCAAGACGGCACAGGGACTCCTTGTCCGCCTCGGAAATACGCGAAATCATACGTATCTGCCCGGCTCTGCCGGATGCAGTCCTGAACCGGCCTTTGCTCCTCCGCCTCTCTGCCTGCTTTGTTGGATATTTTGCGTGCCGGAAGACCAGATCGTGGAAAGCTTCCCGGGTTCCAGCCTGGTATATCGGGTCACCGGCAGGTGCCCTGCGGTTGCATCTTTTTTGTCCCTATGCGCCCGGGAACGGACAGATCACATCTCCCGCGCTGGCGCCCAAGTGCCTGCGGCCCAGCCCTGCCGCGGGATCCGTTCCGGAGAAGGCTGCGGCTTTTCCCCGCTCTTTAGGGGCGGAAAGCCGCTGCAGGTTCTAAGCAGTTCCTCGATCGGGAAGCCCTGTTCCTTCTCTTTGCGCATACCCAGATGCCGGGACTGTTCTTTAGTGTCCGGTAATTTGCCGTGGCTGTACCGAAAGACTGTTAGACTGTGCCTGCCTGCTGTGCTTCGTTCCTTACGGCGGCATCCTTGTCCCAGCGCTGGCTATACTGTCTTAAAACAAAAATGGCCGGATGACAAAGTGAGCCCTTTCGTCTCGCTCGTCATCCGGCCATTTGGTAGTTCGCGCTGCCCGGGGGCAGCCGACTCCCTTGCTCGGTATGCTGCACGCTGCTAGCCGCAGCGTTTGGTTGTTACTGGTATGGAATTGCCGGGGTGGATGGTAACGATGTTCTTACAGTTGGGACATTTCAGCTGGATCAGAAATCCATCTCCCGCCGCCCCTGCAATATCGCAGGCTCTCTTCCCGCACCGGGGACATTGCAGTCGCCTTATCGAAACTTTCGGGTTATCCATGTGCAGAGCCTCCTGCTTTCTTTTGCTCTTTTTTTGTGCCACTCATCTATATACCGTGTTCCGTCAGCCGGACTTCTCCGGCTGCAGTCTGAAGTCCTTTTCCAGGTACTGCTGCGCTGCCGGTGCATAAGGCGCTCCCGCCAAGTCGGCGCTTCCCTGCCGGTTCGAACCACAGCCCTCGTCACCAGCCCGCATGCGCAATCGTGTGGTGAACCCGGAGGCGGACCCATCACTTCGCCAAATTTATCAAAAGGATAGATCTTCCCGGTTTTTCCACTGTCTTTTCTTTTTAATAGTATTTACTCATGTTCTAAATTGCGCTTTAACTCGCTTTTGCCCCATTACTCTAGCACAGAGCACGTGCCCTGTCAAGCCCAGTTTGCGAAATTCTACGAATTTTTTATAACAAATACATGTTGTTTCACCTGTTTACTAACATAAATACGCTTTACAATCTGCAAAAACCAGCAAACCGTAGAAATAAGGCTATAATCGTACAAAAAGCACTGCATGGTACAGTGGGATTGGACCTCGCGTGACGACGGTTGCCCCTGCACGGAAAGGAAAACAGACGGAAGAGGCAATAGAGTGCAAGAGCCGTCGCACAGGGTACGGACCTGCGTGAAAAAATGGGGCCGGAAACCATAGACGCAGGATCGGAAAGACAGCAGATCCCATTCCGGACTGCCGCAGGTTGGCTGTATGCGCCAAATGATCGTACTGGTCCCTCTGTGCGGAATACCCGGGATCGCCCAGTGGATCACCGGTATAAACACCTTCTGGCAAGGTACTGTAGCGAAGGCGTCACTGCGTTTTCCGCTTTCCCCCTGCACTGCAGAGGTGAACAGATCTATCCGCTAAAAGCCGGCTGGCGGACCTTCTCTGCCTGGGAGGCACCTGGCTGCATATTGCTGTATCGTGGTGCTTTCCGGAATGGGGTGGTGCCGGGCAAATGCTGCTGTGTGGACGGGACCCCTGGCACTGATCTTCCAGGGACAAAAAAGGGCCAGAGGTTCTGACCATATGCCGGGCCCATAAGAACAGCATGGCCAGAAGCGCCTGGGAAAAGAGGGTGCAAACGCCAGGTCAGAGAGCAGTATGGCTCCTCGTCGGGGGAAGCAATCCGCAGCATCCCGGCCGGGGGCCCGCTCTGTCCATCGGCGGACAACTGTCCATGGACGGGTAGACCTGCCACTTTGAGGCTGTCCCGGCTTCCTGTTCAAATCCCCCCAAAAAAAATTCTGCCGCTCGGGTTTGCAGTCCGTTTTATAGGACACCTACTATGCTATACTGGACACAGCCTATACGGAAGGGAAGATTGTACTGTGATA
>CAZGAM010000211.1:0-3482 GCA_964523685.1 uncultured Oscillospiraceae bacterium
ATTTTGTACTATTTCTTCCTGTATTATACTTTCATTTGATCAGGTTATTTGACGTTTCTTAAAATCATACATCACCCCTCTTTATCGGCAGCCTGAGAAGCCTTGAAGGGAGATACTTCTGCTTGTAAGACGAGGACATGGTGCTGAACTCTTATCGAAACATTTAGGGACTGTCCTAAATGTAAGAATTTGAGCATACAAATGCTTTCAAATCAGCATATCCAAATAAATTGCGAAATAAAGTGGCAAATAAAATGTGAATCAACATGTAGAATCCGCTCTCGGTTTAGACTTCTCCATACACGAACTATAGGTGGACAGGGAAGGACGAGAAGCCAGCTACCCGAGATATTACAGGCAGTCCGAGAAGAAGCTCGCCAGGGAGCAAAGAAGACTTTCCCCTATGCAAAAAGGTACGAGAAGCAGTGTCGAAAAATGGCAAGAATTCATGAACATACCGCCAATCAGAGAAAAGACTTCCTGCCTAAGCAGTCGAAGCAGATAGCCAATGCCTATGACTGTGTCTGCATCGAGGATCTCAACAGGAAAGCGATGTCTCGTAGCTTGCATTTCGGGAAATCCGTCATGGACAACGGCTGGGGAATGTTTACCCGTCTGCTCAAGTATAAGCTGGAAAACGAAGGCAAACAGCTGATCAAAGTCGATAAGTTCTTCCCGAGCTCCCAGCTTTGTTCTCATTGCGGATATCAGAATCGAAAAGTCAAAAACCTCAGTATTCGCAAATGGACATGTCCCTCCTGCGGAAAAACGCATAACAGAGATGTCAATGCGGCCATCAACATCAGAAACGAGGGCATCCGATTGCTCTCAGCATAATACCTCATAAGCCAAAACCGTGGGACACACGGGGTTAGCCTGTTGATACTCGATGGCGAAGTGCCATAGGAACCTCCTGGTGCCTGACACTTTAGCCTCGTTGAGCAGGAAGCCCCCGCCTCTGTGTGAAACTCAGGCGGTGGGAGCATGTCACGAGATCTGTATATCTTGTGACTCTGCTTGCATCCCGATGAAGGATGCAAGCCCCTGGGAATTGGGCTTCGTTATCATACAACGAATAGACTGTACAGCAATTACTCTTATAAGCGCTTCCTGTGCAGCGACCCGGCCCTATAGCCATTTACCAAACTTGGTTCAGGCAGGAGGCGCTGCCTACGATATGAATCGTCGGCCTTCCGGTCCCTCTTTTCCTCATTTTGTTCACAAAATTGCCGCGAGGATGCTCCCCTTTTTGAGCAATCCTTCTCTCCCGATCGACAGCTTCCAAAGGGTACAGACCTGTCTCAACCTATGACATGATCCTCCCGTTTCCTCTTCCTCTTTGGGCGAATTCCACTGCGGTTCTGCCCCCTGCCAATATGTGCTTCCTATCACCGACAAGACCTTGAACCTTCCCGGTTTACGCCGTCAAAGCAAGTTCCTTTCTTTGGATCCCGGCAGTCAGGAGGATCTGGTCAGGTCATCTCTTTCCGCAGGATGGATTTTGCCCTTACCGAAAGTGGAAACGCCTCCCCTGCGGCTTGCCTACCTGATGCAACGCCTGCGCTGGACTCTCTTTTGTTCTTCATCAACCCATTCTCAGCCATAAACTAAGCCATTCCCGAGCCGCATGCAGCCGAAAACAGCATAATTTGGTGCCGCCTTGTGTGTTATGAGGAAGCTTTGTCCGACTGGAGAGAGCCGAAATTTTCCCAGTCACGCGGCGTGTTCAATCGGTACTGATAAAATTTACGAGCAGGTGACGATGATTTATTGCGGTTTGAATGTCAATTTTTAGTTTTTGTTTACAACGCATGGAAATGGTTGACTTTTTCGTATCCCTGTCATAAAATAAGCCGTCAGGTTTTGTATTAAGAAAGCTTGGGATTCCAGCAGCTCTGATCGCAGGAATAGCATCCTTTTCCGTTGAATCTTGGATCCCCTGTGTAATCAATTTTCTCCGCTGATCCTGAAAATAGGAGGTACCTTTTCATGAAGCGTAATTATGCCGTATTGGTAATCCTTCTGGAAAGTATTTTGCTGGCCGTCGCGGTTTCTCTGTTTGTATTTCTTCTATCGGCTCAAAAGGATCCGGCGACAGCGGAATCCACCCCATTCCTCAGTACCCTCTCTTCTGAACCTGACAGGAGCCCCGCCCAGGTCATACAAGAAGCTGTACCCACGCCTACAGCTACCCCTACCCCGGTTCCCACGGTGACACCTACGCCTGCCCCGGATGTGCCGATGCAGTCCACAGAGGCAACGGCAGATTATTTTGCCGATGCAGCGTTTCTTGGAAACTCTGTTCTCTCCGGGCTCTGGTATTACAACAGCGAACAGCTTCTACCCTTAGACAGCTCTCACTGGGCTGTGGAGGACAGTCTGACTATCTTATCCGCCTCATCCTACGTTTCCCAGCTAGCGAGCGGCGATTTTGGAAAAATCTATATAGAATTTGGTGTGAATGAATTGACCTATGACAAAGATACTCTACGCAGCTCTTTTGACGAAGTCATCGATCAGCTTCAAGCAGATCATCCGAACGCCATTATTTATCTCACCAGCGTAACACCGGTAAGTGCCTACTGTGACAGCAACAGGCCCTTTAAGCGAAACGATGTTCTCGCTTTCAACGAAATGCTACGGGAAATAGCCAGCGAGCAGCAGATCTGGTACCTGGATGTATACCCCTGCCTGTGCGGCCCAGACGGCTACCTACCTTCGGATGTTACCTCAGACGGTGTACATTTTTCTGCTGAACACTATAAGAACTGGTTCGATTATCTGAAAACCCATTATATTCCAGAAACAGCATGATAGATAAGTAGGCTGTGTATGATACGCTTGACTTTCTTATATGATTAAGTTGTGATTTTAAGGCGGCATGGAACGATTCTGCGTGTATAACGTGCATAATCCTGGCTGCAGAGAGCCTTCCGAGCAGCTTAGACAGCAAGACCCATAGCATGCAGACGGCTCCAGAAAACCGCAGTCAATCGCCTAGAAAATTCGTGTACCATGTCTCCTGTGTGAGATTCCAAACAAATGATGAAATGATTTATACACTAGGATATAGCATAGTCTATCAGTGAATTCTGTCCTATTTTGCGTTCATGCATCGAACTACGCACATAAAGCCTCGTCTGTGGATAATATAGGACTCTCGGCAAGACCTATAGTAACACTTTTCATTGTAGGGTGTAAATTCTAGCAAGAATTAAGGTACTATGGTCCTGTCCGTTCGCTTTCCCTTAACATAAACAAAATCGATCTCGTGTTACTGTCAACTACGAACGCAGTGCGTTCGAATTTGGAAGGATATAGATTATTGAGTCTGCTGAGAGGTCAGGTCCTGCCTTTTTGAAAGGGAGTATTTTCCTGTTTAATCAATTGGGTGTTCCCGCTTTATACTCGATAGCATTAAAAAATTGTAAGTATTCAGCGACCTTCTCATAAAAAGGCAATTTGCATAAATGAACTACACA
>CAZGAM010000212.1:0-3438 GCA_964523685.1 uncultured Oscillospiraceae bacterium
TTCGCACTTCCGGACAGTCACAAGCTCCGAGGCCTATACCTCGTGAGTAGTTGACTTCCCCTCGCTTTCTGCATCCGCCAGTTCATCAAATTCATTGGAAAAGGACGCATAATCACCATACAGACCGGAGTATTCACTTTTTTTCATAATGTGGATAGCATCTGGCTCTATAAACAAGCCGATATGCTCCGCCACATCCACAAAATCCGTGGTTTGAATCATCCACTTGAAACCGCCGATATCCACAATGACCTCATAGTGCACGCCCATAAACGTAACTGATGTAACCACGCCCTGGAGCATTCCTGCTTCTTCCTTTACAATATCAACATCCTCCGGCCGAACCACAACATCCACCGGCTCATTGGGAGAAAACCCGCTGTCCACACATTGAAACACCTGTCCGGAGAAGGAGACATACCTATCTTTCAGCATAATCCCGTCCAAAATGTTGCTCTCGCCTATAAAATCTGCCACAAAGGCATTTTTCGGTTCATTGTATACATCCTGGCTGGTCCCAATCTGCTGTATTCTCCCCTCTGACATAACCACAATGGTATCGGACATGGACAGAGCCTCCTCCTGGTCATGGGTAACGAAGACGAACGTGATGCCGGTAACTTTTTGAATGTTCTTCAACTCCTGCTGCATATCCTTGCGCAGCTTCAGATCCAAAGCCGCCAGCGGCTCATCCAGCAGAAGCACCTTTGGTTTCCCTACCAGGGCTCTGGCTATAGCAACTCGCTGCTGCTGCCCGCCGGAAAGGCTGGTTACCGAACGATGTTCAAATCCTTTCAGAGCTACCATGGTGAGCATCTCTTCCACCCGCAGCTCTATCTCATCCCGGGGCGTCTTCCTCTCACGCAGAGGAAAAGCCACATTCTCGAATACATTGAGATGGGGAAAAAGCGCATAGCGTTGAAAAACAGTGTTCACATTCCGCTTATGGGGCGGGATATCATTGATTCTCCTGCCTTCAAATAAAATGTCCCCGCTGTCCGGCGTTTCAAAACCGCCGATTAAGCGCAGAGTAGTCGTCTTTCCGCAGCCGGAAGGGCCCAGGAGTGTAATAAATTCATTGTCATAGATATTCAGACTGATATTGTCCAGCACCACGGTTTCATCGAAGGATTTGGTAATATTTCTCAACTCGATGATTTTTTCCATAGAAGGCTCCCTTCCGTTGCAAGAAAAAAAGTGGAACACGCCCAGCGCATTCCACTTGCAACAATTGATACGGTTATCTTGCCATGACATGGCAAATTCCGCCTCAATGGATTTGAGAGTTTCTGAAAGCAAAATGCCTTGCCCTACTCTTACTGACCATTTTACAAGTGTGCCGCCCTGGCACCGGTTCAATAACCACTTATAAAACTTGAGCTTCTAACTCAATCAATAAGGCAGCAATTGCTGCCAGCCGTTGTTCCAACGGCGAATCGGCATTCGACCCGGCTGTCCGTGTGGCCTTAGCCGTCCAAGGACGGCGGTCGCATCCTGCTTCAGAAAAACAATAGTTTTCCCAATAGAGACAATTGCATTATATAGCATTTGCCCTGCTTTGTCAATTGTCAAAATTGGCAAGGCAGCAATTTGGGTAATCCGGAAATGCCCCATCGAACTTTTGGCCCAAGCTTGGAAGCCGCAAAGATAGTACTCAAAACCAAAACCACGGGTTGGATTTACAGGAGGAAGGAGTCTATACTATCGTCGAAAGAGCTCCGGCGTCTTTGTGGAAGGTGCCCTGCCTTGTAGCCAAGTACGCGCCAGTCCAGGATCCAGTCGATATCCTCAGAAAACCAGCTGATAATGTTGAATGTTTTTAGTGGCTCTGCAGATAGATTCAGTCGTGCCCCTTTTCGGTACCAGCTGGTAAACACAGTCCCCACTACCGTCATCTTGTCCCTTATCTTCCTGCCTCGATGTTTGCGGTACCCCATGGCAGTGATTATCCAGCAGAGCGCCTAAAGAGCCTCCCCAGAAAAGTGAGTAAGAACTCAAGAACCATGCTGCGTTTTTGCGCTAGCATAGATTTATAAAGCTGGACCTCTCGGTATAGTCGAAAGTTCTGGTCATCCACCCGGGAGAAATAGGTAAATAGTGATACGTCCGCTCTGCGTTGCACATGCACTTGCAGTGGATGACAGAAGAAACTGTCAGGATGCACTGTATTGGGATGGTTGCTCGAAATGATTCCTGATTTGTTGTACCCTGAACTTTTGACACAATCCTTGACACCTCAGGCATTTTCCTGTAAAATAAAGACTGTCCCTATATAGTTTCCACGAAAGGTACATTGTGGTTCTTCCTCCTTGCCGATCGGCAAAGTCAGGAGAATTATCTGCGAACCAGCCCATCTTAGGACAGTGCGCAGGTGCAGTGAGCCTTGTCTGCCCACAGGTAGCCAAAAAAACACAGTATGCCCCGGTAGCTCAGCGGATAGAGCATTCGCCTCCTAAGCGAAGGGCCAGAGGTTCGATTCCTCCCCGGGGTGCCATATCGGAACGGCTTTGAAGATTCTGTCCTCGTTGTCAAGGTTTACGCATCTGACAAAGCCGTTCCTCTTTTTACCCAAAACAAACAGTCTCTGTTTCTCTCAACACTTCACGTGTTTGCTAGCCCCGATTTTCAATAGATTTCACAGTATTTTTAGTTACGAAAACACCTGGAAATTCACGATCGTATTGATTATCTCGCTGCATCTATATGTAGGCATTCCACTTGGATAGTGACAATTGAATGCAGTGGCTTCCAATATACAGAATCATGATAAAAAGGTAATCCTGCTCATCGACGAGTATGATGTTCCGCTTGCGAAAGCCCAAGCCAACCACTATTATGACCAGATGATATCTTTGATTCGCAATCTGTTTGAAAGATCGTTGAAAACAAATGAAAATTTGGAATTAGCGGTCCTGACGGGATGCCTGCGCGTCTCCAAAGAGAGCATCTTCACCGGGATGAATAATCTAAAGGTATTGTCGATCACGGATGATCGCTGTGATCAATATTTCGGTTTTTCAGATAGCGAAGTAAAGGATCTGCTTGCGTATTATAATTTGTCAGATCATTATGGTGAAATCAAGAGATGGTATGACGGATACCTGTTTGGCAGTGCAAAAGTATACTGCCCCTGGGATGTGTTAAACTATTGTGACCTGCTCCGCACAAATCCCAAGAAAAAGCCGCAGAACTACTGGGCGAACTCCAGTGGCAATGAAGATATCAAACGTTTCGTCACTATGGCAGGTGATAAGACAAGAGGGGAAATTGAAAGCCTGGTGGCCGGTGAGACAATCGAGAAGGATATCCACGAAGACCTCACCTATTCCGAAATCTACAATTCCATTGACAATTTGTGGAGCCTGCTCTATACGACCGGATACCTGACCTCGCAGGGTCAAACCGAGGAGGGACTGCAGAAACTCAAAATTCCCAACC
>CAZGAM010000213.1:0-3436 GCA_964523685.1 uncultured Oscillospiraceae bacterium
GGCCTTTTTGTGGCAGGTTTTGCCTTCCTCTAAACAGGTTGGATTTATTGTCAGGAGAGCCACACAGGTCATTTGTACCACCAAAAAAGACACGGTGCCTCTCCCCCGGCTGGGGCGGTTCCGTGTCTTCTCTATTGGAATCTTTACAGAGGCTCCCTATTACGCGTCCCGCATCATAGAAATCCGCTAGAATTAGGGCAGCCGAAAGAGCGGCAGCATCAAACAGGGATGCACTGTACCAACCAGAATGCGGGATAATAGAAGCGGGAAGCATGGACGGTATTATTCAGGTGTCAAAATTTTTCGTTTGCTGCCTCTGCAAAATAATGCTGAGCCATCCGAGCAATGGAATCGTTGAGAAATCTTTTTGCGGCATGGGCCGCAGTACCATCCATAACTTGCCCTCCTTCATAATTCATAGACGTTTTTTTCGTTATTGTACAGGAAAATAAGTTATGACATCTCACTGTATCTGATGCTACCGAAGGACCAGAGGGGATAGGAAAGTCGCTCAGTGCCAAGTGTATGGGTTGCTGTCGGCAAGATACGCGGCTTTGCTGGCAGCAAACTGGCGAACAGTAATGACGGAGCCTGGTTTTGGTTCTTCTTTCAGTTCCCCTGAGAGGGATCCATCCTGATTCAGCACGGTACGCAGTTCATTTTTATCGACAAACAGACGACTCCACTCAGTAAAATGCTCGCCCGTTACGGTCAAAGTTCCTTCTTTCCACGCAGCACCATTTACTACAATGGGATACACCCCCATCTGAAGATTCGAGGATGTATAGGGATTTTCTCCACCGTGACAATAGTTTTCCCCGTAAAGCGTGTCGTATTCCAGAAGCTGCAGACCTTCCTGGTATCCCATGCGGTTTTGCATTTGTTGGTGGTACCTGGAAATAACACCACCGCTTATGCCTAATTCTTTCAGAACATGGCTTGACAGCTGATAGGCACTGAGATTCTGATCGCTCATAGAAAGTCCCATATTATTCCAGATCACATATTCTGTCTGGAAAATATCTTTGTTTTTCAACTGCTCAGAGCCAATATCAAAGTTGGGCAAATGATCTCCGTAGAGTACCAGGACTGTTGGTTTATCCCGGTTTTCCAATGCCTGCACCAAATCACCGATGAAAGCATCGGTTTCCTGCAGCTGACTCAGATAGTAGGCGAAAGCACTCTCTTCATCCTGGTCGTCTGCCCAGACAATGTTCAGGGCTTCTGTTTCTTCGCTGTCAACGCCCTGCTGATATTTTCCATGACCCTGGACGGTGATGGCAAAAACAAAAGTGGGGTCATCGGAGGAATCCAATGCCTTGAGGATTTCACCGGTGAGTACTTTATCCTTTGCCCAGCCGATCGGGTTGTATTCAATGTTATTCATGAACTCGATGGAGGTGTACGTATCAAAGCCCAGTTGGGCGAACACTTCATTGCGGTGGTAGAAAGTGCCTGTGTTGTTATGGATTGCCCGGGCCTTATATCCCAGATCTTTCAGATCTGTGCAAATCGTCTCGCAGGCTACTTCCTGCAAAATGGTCATATAGGGATACTCGCCCATCCCGAAAAAGTCCAGGCTCATACCCGAGAGAACTTCAAATTCCGTATTGGCTGTTCCTGCGCCTACCGACGGAACTGTGAGGAATCCGGACGCATAGGCATCCTTCAGTTGATGGAATACGGGGATGGGATCCTCGCGGTAAGATACATCGTCCAGATTATCTATATCAAAGAAGGATTCCAGCTGCACCATGACAATATCCGGCTTGACAGCCGGTTCCTCCTTTTCCTCCAGCCGGCTGGTCAGACTTTGTATCGCCTGACGGGAATAGAGATCCGGTTCGTGGATACCGCGATCCACAGCACCGGTGCCGAAGCAGTATACGAACCCGTAACGGTCATAGGCATCGACAATATTGGCATAAACTTCTGAACGCTCTTCCTGATGCCCCCAAATGGTAAGACCATACCCAAGAGCGGTCAGGGAGGCACATAACAGAACGAAAGCCACGGTCCGCTTATAGCCAGGGGAATACTTTTTTGCCTGAAAGAAAGCCCAGACCAGTGCGATCAGACCCAAAACAAGAAGAATACACAGAAGAATAATAAGCCATGTGTCCAGATACACATCTATAATGGTGATCGCTGAAGGCAATACGGCAAAATCTACCGCCTCCAGAGGTGTGTTTCGAAAACAGAGGACAATTCCATTTGTGATGCCCAGCGCCAGCCACAGACCGGTAAACAATAGAAGAAAATAATTTCTCCGTTTAAAAAGACTGCATAAGGACAGGCTGGTAAGGATGATCAGGGCATTTACCAGAAAATTCAGGGGATGGGAGAAAAGAAAAACAAGACCCTTCCAGGGGGAATGGCGACCAATCATTTCCAGAAGGAGTGTCAACAGCAATGACAACACAGTGGGGAAAAGAATTTGGTGACGTTCATACAGCCCCATCAGTCGATGGTACCAACTGGGGAAGTGGGATTTTCTATGTGTTTTCGTACGCATAAAACTCCTTAAAAGACGACATTATGTCTGTCTAATTCTTCAAAGCAGCTCTGCTGCGCAATCTGACCTCGACAGCCTCAAGGGCTTCCTTCTTTTGATCAAGCATCAGGCGTAAGTGCCTGAGCCACATTTATCTGTTTGGCAGTACAATCCCTGCTGGTTGGATCGTCTATATGGGCAAGAAGTTACGGCAGGCAGGATAGAGCGTTTTGTTGGCACATCATATGCTGACGTTCGTCAGCGTGCTTCGCTGACAGAAACCTGTGAAAAGGCTCTGCCTGCTTCCGAAATAATTATACACACAAGAACAGAAAGCTCAAGAGCTTTCTTTCTTTTTGTGATTATATTTTCTTAATTTCCTTCTCCGCCTGCTTGCGTGATGATCCGATAGATTTCCTCCGGCGTCTCTGCCAGCTGTTTCGCGCCCCTTTCCTGAAGGTCTCTTCGATCTCGAAATCCCCAGGTGACGAGAATCTCATCCAGACCAGCATTTCGAGCGGTTTCTATATCTACTTCCGTATCTCCGATGTATACAGCCTGTTCCCGGAGGGCGTGCAGTTGATTCAGAGCCAAATTGACCATATCCGGGGCAGGCTTTTTGGCCCTCTCCGGCGTTTCTCCCAAAGCTGCATCAAACAAATCGGGGTAAAATTTGCTGCAAAGATCTTTTACGGCATAATCTACTTTGTTTGATACAACAGCCAGCTGCACCCCGGCAGATCGAAGGGCTCGCAGCAGTTCCGGAATTCCCTCATAAGGACAGGTATTGTCCATGCTGTGTACCTGATAGTGTTCGTGAAATTTTGCCAGCACCTGTTCCGATTCAGCCGGTCCTGTGCCGGCGGGAACCCCTCTCGCTACCAGCTGTTTTACCCCGTTTCCAACAAACCTTCGAACTTCATCCATGGATCGTTCGGGGTA
>CAZGAM010000214.1:0-3419 GCA_964523685.1 uncultured Oscillospiraceae bacterium
GCTGATCTGCAGTACGGTGATTTTCTGTTCTGTATGATGGATCAGCTGGTAAACCAGGCGGCTAAGATGTGCTATATGTCAAACGGGCAGGTACATATCCCCATGGTGATGCGTGCGCCTTGCGGTGCCACCAACCGTGGCGCCCAGCATGCCCAGAGCCTTGAAAGCTATTTTACACATGTACCGGGCCTGAAAGTAATCTGCCCCTCTACAGCTTATGATGCCAAGGGTATGATGAAGCAGGCGATTCGGGACGATAATCCGGTGCTGGTATTTGAGCATAAGCTGCTCTATGGCGGTTCCCGCAAAGAAGCGGGACAGCTCAGCTCTGCCGGAGAGGTGCCGGAGGAGGATTACACTGTACCCTTCGGGAAAGCGGCAGTCCGCAGGGAGGGCAGCGATGTGACCATCGTGGCCAACCTTCTGATGTGGTACCGGGCTATGGAAGCGGCAGAGGAAGTAGCAAAGGAAGGCATCAGCTGTGAGATCATTGATCCGCGCAGTTTGGTTCCCTTTGATTATGATACCGTCCTTGGCTCTCTGGAGAAGACCGGAAAGCTGCTCATTGTTCACGAAGACCACTACAACTGCGGGTGGGGCGCTCAACTGGGCTCCTATATTGCCGAGAACGCCATTACACTTTTGGACGCGCCGGTGGTGCGTCTGGGAGCGGCGGATACGCCCATACCTTTCTCTCCTCCGTTGGAGCAGTTCGTGATCCCATCTGCCAAGCGTATAGCAGAAGCCGTTAGAAAACTGGCCAGACTTTGATCTGGTCTTTGACTGAGGGAACGATGATTCACCGTCATAGGCGGGGCGGTAGGAAGGTTGGATTATGATTAAAGAGATCAAAATGCCGGCAGCCGGACAGACAACGGATGCGGCGCAGATCATGAAAATATTGGTGAAACCAGGTGACCATGTGAAGCGGGGCGATGCCTTGTTTGAGGCAGAGACGGACAAGGCCACCCTGCCTGTGGAAAGCTATGTCTCCGGAGTGGTGCTGGAGGTACTGGTCTCGGAAGGCGATGACGTGGGAGAGGGAACTGTCCTTGCGCGGATCGGCTCCGAAGAGGACTGGGCGGCCTGGAAGTCCGGCACAGCTGCTGCACCTGTCCGGACACAGGCATCCGATGTGCAGGCAGTACCGAAGGAGGAAGAACAGGACGACTATCGTCCGGTCCTGAAGGGGGCAAGGACGCCGGCCCCTGCTCCGGCTTCCAAACCTGTCTCTGCCGCACAGACAGAAAAGACGCCCTGGCCTGCCATGCCCAATGCAAAGATGCTGGCCCGGGAAATGGGTGTGTCGCTGGAAGACATTACACCTGCCAACGGGGTGATGATTACCCGCAAAGACGTGCTGGCAGCAGCGGAGCCGAATGCCACCGCTCATGGCGAACAGGAGCAGAGCGAATATGAGATTTTGCCAATGAGCAGAACCCGTGAAGTCATTGCACGGCGGATGCTGCAGTCAACCCAGACAATTCCTGCCTGGCAGTGCACTGTCACCATTGATATGGAGGCATGCATGGCTCTGAAAGATGCCTACGGGGAGAAGATGGGGGTGAAGATCTCCTACAACGACATTCTGGCGAAGGCCATTGCGGTTGCGGCAGAAAAATTCCCGCTTGTCAACGCCCGGATGGAAAACGGAGAAATCCGCATATACCGCCATACCAACGTAGGCCTTGCGGTAGGATTGGAGGACGCTCTGCTGGTTCCAGTGATCCGGGAAGCAGACACCTTAAGCCTGACGCAGCTTGCCGAACGCTCTGCCCAGCTGGTGGCCATGGCCCGGGACGGCCGTTTGGCACCGTCAGACATGGGGTGCGGATCCGTCACCATTTCCAATCTGGGTATGTTCGACGTGGATCATTTCACGGCTATTGTCAACCCGCCGGAGAGTTGCATCCTGGCGGTGGGGCGGATTATGATGCAGCCGGTGTGGACGAGCGACGGATTCCAGCCCCGTCCGATGATGAGCGTCACCGGCTCCTTTGACCACAGAATGATCGACGGGATGTACGGTGCCCGGTTCCTTCGGCAGATCAAGACGCTGATGGAGACTCCGGGTCTGATGCTGGGCTGACGGAAAGACGCTATGAGGGAATATGATGTATTGATCATTGGCGGCGGGCCGGGAGGGTACTCTCTGGCAATCAACGCCGCCAGGAACGGGCTGAAAACAGCGCTGTTCGAAAAGGAGCATCTGGGAGGCACCTGTCTCAACATAGGATGCATCCCCACCAAATGTTTGGTAGACAAGGCCGCTGCTCTGGAAAAAATCCGCAGCCTGTCCGAAAAGGAGATCCTCCGGGATGGCGGCAGCTTTAGCTTCCGGAAAATCCAGAAGGAAAAGCAGGCCGTAGCGGACAAGCTGGTATCCGGTGTGGGGTTTCTGCTGAAAAAGCATGGCGTAGACGTGATTGCCCGTGAGTCCGTTCTGGAGCCGGAGAGAGTCGTACGGAGCGGGGAGGAGTGTTTTCATGGCCGCTGGGTGGTCATTGCCACAGGTTCCCGTCCGGCAGCGCTCCCGGTGCCCGGGAGAGAGCTGTGTCTGGACTCTACAGGCGCACTGGCACTGACTGCCCTTCCGGACAGTATGGTGATTGTCGGCGGCGGTGTGATTGGTCTGGAACTGGCCTGTGTATTTGCCTCTTTCGGCACGGCTGTCACGGTGCTGGAGATGATGGATGTACTGCTGCCGGCAGAGCAGCCGCAGGCTGCGAAGGTAGTGGTTCGTGCCATGCAAAAGCGCGGAATATGCCTTCTTACCGGAGCCCGGCTTCAGAAGGTGGAAAAGCTGCGTGATGACCGGTTGCAGGCTGTGTATGAGAAGGACGGGGCACAGCACGTCGCTGAAGGCGAACAGGTGCTGATGGCAGCGGGCCGCCGGAGCAATCTGACTGGAATCGATGCAGATACGCTGGGTTTGTGCCTGGACAGCAAAAAATGTATCAAGACGGATCACCGCCAGCGGACAAACCTTCCCGGTGTGTACGCCATCGGCGATGTGGCCGGAGGCAATCAGTTGGCCCATGCCGCCTATGCAGAAGGGGAAACTGCCCTCGCGGATATACTGGGAGAGCGTATTGAGGAGACAGCACCGCCTGTTCCGGTGTGCACCTATACGATTCCGTGTCTGGCATCAGTAGGTTTGACGACAAAAACCGCCAAGGAGGCTGGATACGATCCGGTATTGGGTTCCTTCGACTACGGTGCGAACGGCATGGCGCTGGCGGAGGGGGCCTCCGGCAGTGTGTTCATGATCATGGACAAGCAGAGCCACCGCACGTTAGGCGCGTCGATCGTGGGTGAGAATGCGTCAGAGATGATAGCGTTTGCTGCGTCAGCCGTGGCAGCTGGGACTACTGTGGAGCAGTGGGAGAGGACGATTGTGGCACACCCGTCGTTATGTG
>CAZGAM010000215.1:0-3409 GCA_964523685.1 uncultured Oscillospiraceae bacterium
GCCCTGTCCTCCCTCCGGGGGGTTCAGGCGGTGCCGGCGCAGGCCGAGCTGATTGCCATTCACGACGGGTGCCGGCCCCTGGTGAGTCAGCCGGTCATCCTGGATGCCCTGGATACGGCCCACCGTCTGGGCGCCGCCCTGCCGGCGGTGCCGGTAAAGGATACCATTAAAAAAGTGCAGGCGGGTACTGTCGTCGGCACGCCGGATCGAGCCGCCCTGTTTGCCGCCCAAACACCCCAGTGTTTTCAGGCGGGTCTGATCCGACGCGCGCTGGAACAGGCGGCGGACCAGGATATTACCGACGACTGCATGGCAGTGGAACGGGCAGGCGGGCGCGTTTTTCTCTCCCCGGGCAGCGAGAAGAACATAAAAATCACGACGCCCCTCGATCTGACCCTGGCCCGTGCCCTGCTCCGGGAGGAGGATGTGCCATGACTCTGCGAATCGGACACGGGTACGACGCGCACCGGCTGGTGCGTGGCAGGCCGTTAATCCTGGGCGGCGTGCCGATTCCCTTTGAAAAGGGACTGATGGGCCATTCCGATGCGGATGTGCTGCTGCACGCCCTGGCGGACGCCCTGCTGGGCGCGCTTGCCCTGGGGGATATCGGCCATCTGTTCCCGGACAGCGATCCGGCCACCGAGGGAATCGACAGCCGGATCATTCTGCGGGCAGCGGCCCAAGCCGTGGCAGATCGGGGATTTCATCTCGAAAACTGCGACCTCACCCTGATTGCCCAAAGGCCGAAAATCGCTCCCTATCTGGACCAGATGCGGCGCAATATTGCTGCCGACCTGAAGGCGGACCTGTCCGCGGTGAGCGTGAAGGCGACCACGGAGGAGAAGATGGGATTTACCGGGGCAGGAGAGGGCATCTGCGCCCACGCGGTGGTGCTGCTGCAAAAGCCGTGAACCTTTTTCCCTCTATCCGGTTCTATTTTTGAAATTTTGTTGCGAACGGATCTCTTTTGATATATAATGTCAAAGTGAAAAAATGTGTTTTCTTCGTGAGACAGTTTTATGAATGATTTCTTTACGGATTTAAAGGACAACTTCAGCCTGATTCTGGATATGGGTCCTGCCGATATTGCGGACGTGCTGATTGTTGCGGCGGCGGTGTACGGGATCATCCGCTTTATGCGCCGGACCAATTCCATGCGGGTGGCCCAGGGGATTTTTCTCCTGCTTATCGCCACCTGGCTGGCGACCACCTTTCATCTGTCGCTCACCAGCTTTATTCTGCAGCGGGTGTTTGAAATTGGCATTCTGACTTTTATTATCCTGTTCCAGCCGGAAATCCGCCGGGCTCTGGAGCGGATGGGTTCGGCCAGTCTCTTCTCCCTGTTCGGCCGGAGCGGAGAGGACCAGTCCATGGAGAGAACCATCCTGCAGACCGTATACGCCTGTGAGGACATGTCCCGAACCCGCACAGGCGCCCTCATTGTCTTTGAACGCAAGAACCGTCTCAACGAGGTGGCTGCCTCCGGCACCGCACTGGATGCCAGAATTTCAGCCGAGCTTCTCAAAAATATCTTCTTTGATAAGACGCCCCTCCACGACGGAGCTGTCCTGGTGCGGGACGGGCGGCTGGCTGCCGCCGCCTGCATGCTGCCCCTCAGTGAGAACAACAACCTGAGCCGGGATCTGGGCATGCGCCACCGGGCCGGGATCGGCATGAGCGAGCGGTCCGACGCCGTGGTCGTGATTGTCTCCGAAGAGACCGGCGGCATCAGTGTAGCGGAGGACGGCCTGCTGAAACGGCACCTGAGCCCGGATACCTTCGAGCAGCTGCTCCGCCAGGAGCTGATGCCCCAGGAGGAGACGGAAAAGCCGGCCCTGTTCGCCCGGTTCAGGAAGAGGAAGGGAGGCAGCGATGAAGAGTGATAAACCCCGGCCCGGGCGCCGGCTTGTCAACTCCCGCCTGTTCTGGGCCCTGGTGAGTTTTATGATTGCCCTTGTTCTGTGGGTATATTATACCTCCAATTACGGCATATCCCAGACCAGGACCTTTACCGGGGTGGAGGTGACCTTCACCGGCCAGGATGCCATGCGGGATACCCTGAATATGGTGGTCTCCGACCAGGACGCCACCCGGGTCAATCTGACCCTGTCCGGTACCAGAAGGGATCTGTCCCGCCTTTCCAGCGACGATATCAAGGCGGTGGTGAATCTGTCCAACGTGACGATGCCGGGCTACCGGACCATGACGTACTCTCTGAGTTACCCCGCCAGCGTCAATCAGAACAATATCCGGGAGACGGCCCGGAACCCCTCCACCATCGGCATGCAGATCAGCAAGCTGTCAACCAAACCCATGGTAGTCACCGGTATTTTTGAGGGGACCACCGCGGAGGGATATATGGTGGACGCGGCCGAGATGACCTTTGACCCCGCCACCGTGACGTTTACCGGCCCTGAGGAGGAACTGGAACAGATCAGCACCCTGCAGGTGGTGGTAGCCCGGGATGAGGTGAACGCCGCATTTACTTCGGTGGGCAACTATGTGATGCTGGATGAGAACGGGGATATCCTGGAATTTGAGGATGTACAGGCGGATGTGGAAACGGTTTCCGTCAATGTGCCGGTGAGTCTGGTGAAGGAAGTGGCCCTGGGGGTGGACCTGATCCCCGGCGGCGGGGCAACTTCCGCCAATGTGGTCACTCAAATTGAGCCGGATACCATCACCGTGGCGGGGGACGCGGCCACCCTGGATGGGCTGAACATCGTGTCTCTGGCCACCATTCAGCTGGTCAATACCCTCTCCTTTGAGCCCACCACTTACAACATTGTCCTGCCGAACGGCGTGGAATGCCTCTCGGGCGAGACCACCGCCACGGTGATGCTGGATATCACGGGCCTGGAGACCGGTCTTTTTACCGTAACCAATCTCCAGTATATCAACGTGCCGGAGGGATATACCGCCAGCGTGATGGACGCCAATAAGATTGTTACGATTCGGGCGCCGGGAGAGATTTTGTCCAAAATCTCCTCGAACAATATCCGCATTGTGGCGGATCTGACCGGGGTGACAACCACCTCCCGGGTGGGGACCACCGTGTATGTGGACGGCTTTGACGAGGCAGGGGCCGTCGGCTCCTATCCTCTTTACATTCGAATGGAGGAGGCGCAGCCATGACACAAACGGGTATTGTGACCAAACTTCTGGACCACGGCGAGGCGGAGGTATCGGTAGAGCGGATCACCGCCTGCAGCCACTGCTCTGGATGCGGCGAGTGCATCTACGGCAAGGAGATCCACGTGTCGGCGGAGAACAAAATTTTCGCCCAGGTAGGGGAGCGGGTGGTGCTGGAGAGCAGGACCACTACCATTCTGGGGGTCACGCTCCTTATTTATATGCTCCCGGTGGGCATGCTCTTCGCCGGCTATGCCCTGGGGGCGGCGCTGGGACT
>CAZGAM010000216.1:0-1151 GCA_964523685.1 uncultured Oscillospiraceae bacterium
GTATGTGAAGGTTCGCTGCTGGGATGAGTCCGGCACACAGGAAGAGTTTGGCTTGGATATCATGCGCACGGAGGCTCGGACGGACCCCAGCGGAAAGACCTATTATTTCCTTCGTCTGCCGAAGGCCATGAAGGTGCAGAGCATTCAGATCGGCGCTGCCCGCGCCTGGGCCGGCAATAACCTGATGAATATTTCCGAAGTGTATTTCTACGCTTATGATGATCTGAAGAGGCAGATCTACGATCTCTACGAAGACTCTCTGCATACTATGCTGAAAGAGTCGGTTACGGAAGAACTGCTGAACACGCTGGAACAAGAAATTGAGAATAAATCGGTGGATCAATTCGGAAATGTCAATCCGGATTTGGATCTGCTCCGGGAGGAACTGAAGACAGCCAAAGAGATTTACCAGGATCAGTTCCTGCGCAAAGTCACCCAAGTACATACCGGGATAACCGGCTGGGGCGATGAGCACGGCTTCACGGGTCTGAACGCCTGGCAGCCGCTCGGGATTACAGCCGCAGCGGGCGAGAAGATCACGGTTTATGTGGGCAGCAACAAGGGCGTCAGAGGGACCAATACCAATCTGAAGCTGATTGTGACCCAGTTCCATGCGGAATCCGGCGCCATGAGCATGGCCCTTAAATCCAATTTGAAAGTGGGACCTAATGAGGTCACTGTGCCCAGAATCTCCAGTATGAATACGGAATCCGGCGGTGCGCTGTATGTAGAATATACCGGCGGCGCAGGCTCCAAAGAAGAGTATGCCGTTCGGGTGAGCGGCGGCGTGGCGGTCCCGGTACTGGATCTGTACGGTGTCCCGGAGGGGGAAAGGGCCGCCCGGGTGAGCGCCTATGTCTCCGAACTGAGTGCCTACGCCTCCACGATGGAAGCCAAGCACGCGGAGGTCCATCAGAGTACAGAAGAGCCTCTGCAGTGGGTCAATTATCCATATGACGCGCAAAACTGCATTCTGGGAGCCACGGACATCATGATGGACAGCATGATGCTGTCCCTGCCGGTGACCCAGGTGCTGGCGGGGTGCCAGGGAAATGCGGGTACCCTACTCAATTCCCTGAATGCCATGGAGAACATGATGCACCTATTCTACCAGCACAAGGGATTAAATAAAAACGCACCCAATGCGGTAG
>CAZGAM010000216.1:1161-3408 GCA_964523685.1 uncultured Oscillospiraceae bacterium
GAACATCCGCTACCAGCGCATGTTCTCCGGCGCGTTTATGTATGCCGCCGGCAATCATATCGGGATAGAATGGAATGAGACAGCCGGTATGGCAGGCTGTGGCGGCGTGCAGACAGATGGAAACGGCAGATATGTCTCCGGCGCCTACTTCGGCTGGGGCATTGCCCATGAGATCGGACACAATATCAACCAGGGCTCCTATGCAATTGCGGAAATTACCAACAACTATTTCTCGGTACTGGCCCAGGCGCAGGAGACCAACAGCAGTGTTCGTTTTGATTATGCGAATGTTTATAATAAGGTAACCAGCGGTGTTAAGGGCAGTTCGGCCAATGTCTTTACGCAGCTCGCCATGTACTGGCAGCTGCATCTGGCATATGACAAAGGATATAATTTCAAAACTTACGAAAACTATGACGAGCAGCTTGCCAATCTGTTCTTTGCGCGGGTAGATACCTATGCCCGCACGCCTTCCAGAGCGCCGGGCGAGAAAAAGCTATCGCTGGAAGGCGCGGATGTGGATCAGACGCTGATGCGCCTGGCCTGCGCGGCAGCACAGAAGAACCTTCTGGACTTCTTTGTGCGATGGGGCAAGACGCCGGATGAGACGACCATTGAATATGCAAGTCAGTTCGGGAAGGAATCCAGAGCCATCTACTATGTCAATGATGAATCCAGAGCCTACACACTATCACATGGTGAAGCCAGTGTTCTTGGAGAGAACGGCGATGTATCGGCGATCCAATCGGTGAAGGTAGAAGTGGATCCGAATCAGGCGAACAAAGTCAATATCTCCATAGAGCCGGGAAGCACAGTACCGGCAGACGCCATCTTAGGTTATGAGATTGTGCGGTGCACGATCGCGGCAGGCGTGACGCAAAAGCAGCCTGTGGGCTTTACCACGACCAATACCTTCCAGGATGTGGTCTCCGCTATGAATAACCGCACGGTCTTCTATGAGGTGACCCTGGTAGACAAATATCTGAACCGGTCGGCAGTCGTAAAGGCGGACATGGTGAAGATTCAGCATGAAGGGGATCTGAGCAAAGATCATTGGACCATAACCACAGAAGGTTTGACGTCGGATCCAATCGTCAATACCCCTGACATGGATAATCCTGAGATTGTGGAGACCAATCCGGCTACGCTCGCAATCGACAACAAGGTGGAAACCTCATACAGCGCAGTCATAGAGGGAACGGCTTCCATCACGATTGACTTCCATGAAAATCAGGTCATGGAAGGAATACGTTTCACAGCCGGAAGCGGTGGCGCGCTTGGCTCCTGTTCGGTGAATATCCGGGAGAACGGCCAATGGAAGAAAGTCTCCGATGTAAATCTCAATGCCACACAGACCATTTACTTTGCCAACACGGATGGAAATTATGTCACTTCTTACCAGGCCGATGCTCTGAAGCTGGATTTGAGTGCTACTTCCGGTTCGATCTCTGTGGCAGAAATTGATGTGCTTGGCCCGACGGGAGACAATGTGGACATTGCATCCGTAGATGGCACCATTGCCGTAGGTTATCTTTCGCAGGCTTACAATTATGTCGATGGGGAAGAGGAGCTGAGCATCCCAGCCAGATCGCTGGTCTTTACCGGCACCTATAAGGGAAATGCAGCGTATAATGTCGTGATCCTCTATGACCAGGACGGCAATATTGTAGCAGGCTATAATAATAAAGGCGAAAGAGAAGCCAATCAGATCATTCTCGCGGAGATTCCGGCGGAAGGAAATATCAAGGATACGAGAGAGGGTATCTGGGTCTACTGGATTGAGCCGGATTATCTGGATTACTATCTATTCAAGATTCCCGATAAGGTGCGAGTAGAATTGTATCGAGTGGATAACGCGCTGACCAATGAAGGGGATCGGCTCGTGAGTGATTCTCTGTTCATGGATATTCCGGATTCTATAGGGAATATAACCATCAACCAAAGCAGTGCCAAGATGGCATTAATATCAGCACCAAATCCCGCATGGTGAAAGGATGTGAGAGCTATGAATAAAAGAATTTTGACCATTCTTGGAATCATTCTGACGGTGAGTCTGCTGCTCGTACCGCAGGTATGGGCAGCGGAAGGAGCCGGGGATGCAGCGGATCAGATCTCCATTGGGAGCGACGGAACGGTCACTCTCACCTCCAACCATCTGGCACAGGAGGGAGTCAGTTCTCTGCAGCTGACTCTTTCCGGAGCCTCCAGCTTTACTTTTAATCCTAGTCTTCCCAGCCAAATGGCCCA
>CAZGAM010000217.1:0-3388 GCA_964523685.1 uncultured Oscillospiraceae bacterium
GCAAAACTCAAGAACAGAACCGGGTAAGTGCCCTGAAGCTGCCGGAAGCGTTCGTCTTTCCAGATGCTCAGGCCTTCAAAGAGATCGCTCCGCCCTTCGTATTTCTTTGAAAAGAAATCATTCACCATGCGCATGGTCAGTGTTTTGCCAAAGCGACGCGGGCGCATGATGGCGGTCACTTTTATGTTGCTGTCCCACCACTGGCGGATAAAGTCCGTTTTATCTACATAGAAAGAATTATTCTTTCGGAGAATTTCAAAAAAGTCTTCCCCAATGTCTACTGTTCTAGCCATCTTGCTAAACCTCTTTCTGCACGCAATCATTTTCTATCATTATAACGCAAATCGGTTCACGTTATCAAGATATTATCCTGAAACTCATGCGGATTTGGCGTTTGTTGAGTAAATACGGGGATTTGTCAACAGAGTTATTCTGTTCCTGCAGCAAAGAGGCAGTTGAGCTTCTCTGCTTGCCCGCGCATAGCACGCTGTCTGCAGGAAATCCTGCACTCTGGGAAATCATAAGGCGTATTGCCCTTGAGTTCCCGGAGCTTTAGGTAACTTTCTATGGCGTACAGCTCATCAGGTCATTCCTTCCCCTGTGAACAAGGGGATATCCTGCCAAAATTAGGCTGAAGTCGAACAGGAGTGGATTTCCGACAAAAGAACACAGACGGGCAGGTGGCGTCTTAACCAGTTTTTACGCAGGTAGTAGATATTGAAAAATCCATGGCACAGGTTGATTACGTTGTCAGGGTTCTTTTCCCACACACTGACCGACAATGATGGTATCTACTGTATTGTAAAGCTGCTGAAAGAAGGAGCCAATGAGTATGGAGAAGAAAAAGAAAAGAAGCTGTTCTCCAATAACCCCTTCTGCAATGTTGTAGCGCATGGATTTCAAAAAACTGCCTCCTGTACTGATTCCCTCGGTGAGGAAATTTTCTTACCGGAAATTCGGGCAATGCCGTGAAGGCAGTCAGCGCAGCAGCAGACAGAGGCTTCTTTCTCCGCCTGGATTATCCCGGCTTCGATGTTGATTTCTCCGCCCTATGCCCCCATACGCCCTTCGCATTTGTCAGGTACAGTGACTGGATGCACCCGATCCAAAGCGCTCTCTGCTGTGTCTGCTTGCTGTGGATAGAGTGTTCTAAGTCCGGAGCGCTCTTTGCTGCTGGCATGCCCCGGTTGTCCTTTTGTCAAACAGAACGAAAGGATCCGTACCGGGCCAGTATTCTTTCAGCAGCGGCCACCACATTTCGCGCGAGTACCGCGGTGGTGACAGAGCCCAAACCGCCTGGTACGGGAGTGATGGCAGAAACGCTGCCGAATACCTGATCAAAGGCCACATCCCCCCGGAGTTTTCCGGAAGTTTCGTCGTAGTGGATACCTACATCCACAATGACGGCGCGGGGAGAGAAGTATTCCGGACCCAGGAAAGCCATTTTCCCGATGGATGCCACGACAAGATCCGCCTGACGAGTCAAGGTGGGCAGGTCCTTTGTGCCACTGTGACACAGGGTAACCGTGGCTCCCCGGGCGAGCAGAAGCATGGCAGCAGGCCTTCCCACCACCAGGCTGCGGCCCACCACGACGGCGTGAGCGCCCTGGATGGGAATATGGTAATAATCCAGCAGCTCTAGGGCAGCCTGGGCTGTGCAGGGAGCAAAAACATCCCCGGTTCCGGCAAATACACCAGCCAGAGCGTCGTCTGTGCTTCCATCCACATCTTTGGATGGATCCAGAAGCCTTCTCGCAGAGGTGTCATCCAGCGGAGCGGGCAGAGGGCGCATCAGAAGGATGCCATGGACAGACGGATCCTGATTGAGAATTCCGACTGCCTGTTCTACCTGCTCCTGGCTCGCTTGTGCGGGCAGAAGGAGTTTCTTGACCGAAACACCTGCCTGGGCGCATCGTTTTAGGATCATCCTTTCATAGGACAGATCATCTGGACGGTTCCCCACACGAAGAATGGACAGTGTTGGCTGTATGCCGGCAGAGACCAGAGTCTGGACACGGCGTGCCGTGTCAGCGGCCAGAACTTCTGCCACGGGAGTTCCTTTTAGCAATTGTGTCATGAAAAAACGGGTGGAAATCTTCCGGAACGATCCGGCTTGAAAGCCACCAGCCTCCTTGATAAGAATAAGGATTCTCTGAACAGCGCCTAGCACCTGGTTCGGCGAACGTTTTCAGTGTACCACAACATTCGTTTCTTTGCACGCATGAAATTCCGGGTAGCTGCCTGCAGGAGCAGCTCCCTCCCGCAGCGAGAGCAGAGGCATGCCAAATGGCGCATGGCAGGGGGAAAGAGTATGGATAATTTGCATATTTTTTCCCGCCATTCCAGGCGTCTTTCTCGTATAGAATGCCTAAATTCACGGAAAAGCCCAGAATCAAACAAAATTCCATTGCTTTTGTCATGATTTTCCTTTATTATATGTATAAGCTTGTTTAATACATTAGTTTGGTAAAGGGCAAAAGTCCAGTCAGAATGTGGGGAGAGGTATCTATGAATTCTAAATTCTTGATCTATGCCGTGAAACGATTCCTGATGGCGATTCTGACAATCTTCTTGGTGATAGCAATCACTTTTTTTGTGATGCATGCCATTCCAGCCAGCCCCTTCAGCTCGGAAAAGGCCAAATCAGACGCGGTGATCGCCGCCCTGGAAGCGAAGTATGGCTTTGATAAGCCGGTGCCCGTGCAGTTTTTTAACTACTTAAAGAACATCCTTCATGGGGATTTCGGCCTGTCTACCAAGTGGGTTGGCTCCACGGTCAGTGAGCTGATTGCAGACGGCTTCTCCTATTCCGCGAAACTTGGCCTTAGCGCTGCCCTGATTGCGATTGTTCTTGGCGTAGTGTTGGGAGCGGTGGCCGCACTCAACCGGGGCAAAATGATTGACCGGCTTGTCCAGTTCGTGACAACAGCCCTTGTCTCCATGCCTTCCTTTGTGATCGCGACGCTGCTGCTGATTATTTTTGCCGTGAAACTTGGCTGGCTGCCTACTATGGCAAATCAGCCGGGAGGCATGATTTTGCCAACCATCTCTTTGGCCCTCTATCCGATGGCTTATATTACGCGTCTGGAACGGTCCAGTATGCTGGACGTGTTGGGCCAGGATTACATCCGCACAGCCCGCGCCAAAGGCGTACGGAAGAACAAGGTGATTTTCAAACATGCGCTGAAAAATGCCCTCGGGCCGGTCGTTACTTATGCCGGGCCGATGATTGCGGGCATTTTGACCGGCTCTATGGTGGTGGAGAATATCTTTTCTGTCCCCGGGCTGGGCAGGCTGTTTGTGAACAGCATGCTGCGTACAGATTATATGATGATTATGGGGGTAACAATTTTCCTGGCTGTGCTCGTGGTGACCATGAATTTTCTTG
>CAZGAM010000218.1:0-3351 GCA_964523685.1 uncultured Oscillospiraceae bacterium
TTATCACGGGTATTTCCATGATGCTGATGTTCGTTTTTGTCAGCAGACTTTTTGGCTTTGCGAACAGCCTCAATTTTATTACACTGCTGATTGCCCATATCACTTTCTGTCTGCCCTATGTGATTTTGCAGGTTCTTCCCCGCCTCCGGCAGATGGATAAAGCACTGCCGGAGGCGGCTATGGATCTGGGCTGTACACCCTGGGGGGCTTTTTGGAAGGTAGAACTGCCGGAGGTGATGCCTGCCATTGTGACCGGTATGATTATGGCCTTTACCTTGTCCCTGGATGACTTTGTGATCAGCTACTTTACATCCGGCACAGGATTTCAGACGCTCCCAATCCGAATCTATAATATGACCAAAAAAACGGTCACACCGGATATGTATGCTTTGGCTACACTGATCTTTTTCGCCATTTTGGCACTGCTTCTGCTTTCCAATGTCATTGACAGCGAGGACAGCCAGAAACTGCGCTCTGCCCGGAAAGCCAAACGCAGATCGTCCGGAAAGCCGTTTCTAGATCCCCACAAAACCCGGATCCTCTATGTCTGCGGCGGGGGACTGGCCGCCGCCGCGGTAGGCGCCGCGGTATTTTTTGCTGTCGTGGAAACAGACAATAAACCGCAGATCCTGAATGTCTATAACTGGGGTGAGTATATCTCGGACGGATCTGAGGGCTCTATGGATGTGGTCAAAGAATTTGAGACATGGTACGAGAATGAATACGGCAGGCCGGTACAGGTGAACTATACGACCTTTGCCAGCAACGAGGATATGTATGCGAAAATCTCCTCCGGTGCGGTCAGCTACGATGTGATCATTCCCTCCGATTATATGATTGAGAGGATGATTGAGGAGGACAGGCTCCTTCCCCTGCATTTTGAAAATATTCCCAACGCCGGGAACATCAGCGAGGATTTCCACGGCCTGTATTACGATCCGGAAGATGTCTATTCCGTACCCTATGCCTACGGGGTGGTCGGGATCATATATAATGCCAGAGAAGTGGACGAGGCGGATACCGGGGACTGGGATCTGATGTGGAATGAAAAGTATGCGGGACAGATTCTGCAGTTCAACAACTCCCGGGATGCGTTCGGAACAGCCATGTACCGGCTGGGACTGGATGTGAATACCACGGACAGGGCCTTGTGGGATCAGGCGCTGCAGTCTCTTCTGGAGCAAAGGAAACTGGTGCAGAGCTATGTAATGGATGAAGTATATAACATGATGGAGTCCGGGGAGAGCGCGATAGCAGCCTATTATGCAGGAGATTATTTCACTATGCTGGATGCCCAGGCGGACAGCGTGGATCTGAAGTTCTATTATCCGCCGGAAACCAATTTCTATATTGACGCGATGTGTATCCCTTCCAGCTGTCAGAACCAGGAGCTGGCTGAAATTTTCATCAACTACATGCTGTCGGAAGAGCCGGCCATAGCGAACGCGGAATACACCTGGTATGCCTCCCCCAATGAACTGGTCTATACAAGCCAGGCATATCAGGAGGCGATGGGGGAGGATGCCATTCGGGTGCTGTATCCGGATTGGGGAGATTTTGCTGAAAAATACAACCGTTACGCCTATCGGAATCTCGACCCGGATCTGCAGCAGTATATCAACTCTCTATGGGAGACGCTGAAGATTAACTGAACAAGGGCACAGACGGAACGTGACAGGGCACCGATCCGCCAACCCGGAACCTCGAAGGGATAGGATAAACCATGTTCGGGCGGCAGGGCAAAACGTTAGAGCGGGAGAAAGGCGGCAGGCAAACTTAGAAGCCCATTAGGAGGGACCAATCCTAGGGTAGGAGCTTTCAGAGAGGCAAGCGTGTACAAGTGCGGGAAAGGAATAGAGCGAACGCAGACAGGTAGATGGCAGATCTTGCCGGAATGTGCAGGTACGGAACTTCCATGCTGCCGTGTTCAAAACCTGTGTGTTCCCGGCAAAGCGGGATATTTCCAGCAGAGGATGCATTTTATGCGATGGTGCAGGGGATCTGTTGAACTTGCCTGCCAAACATGCTATAATTTAGAAAATCCCGGTAATTTCCGTGCAATAGACGCAGATCATCCAGCGATGGTTGAGGTCTAGAGGATAAGGCGATCGAGAGAAGCAATACCGGGAGGAAACGAAGCCCCAGACTTTGAATAGACCAAAAGAGGGGATCAGCAAGTTCTTTACTATGCCTGATTACGAGTTTGACGATGGAAAACAGGTACTGTATGGTGTGAAGGAAGATCTCCAGCTTTCCGGGTATCGTCTACTGGCGGAAGTGCCGGATCGATTTGAACAGGTGCAGGTGGATGTCAGCAGAACCTGTATCTTTTGATGAGATCGACCTGCAGAGTTATGCACTCTAGAATACAGGCCGATCACAGATCACATGCCCACATCAAGCAGCGGCGGAATACGCCAAATGTTGTAAAAAAGCGCATTGCACATGTCAGGACCCCTGCAGAATGGATTCGTACAACACACCTGTATCGTCCAGGCATGGAAATCCAGAATTGACAACAAACAGATACCCGCGTTTTTGCCGATCCAAGATGAACCGCAGCGGGACACCTGCCCTTTGATTGACTGAACCCAGGTTTGATTCCGGCCTTGCCTGGCAATACTGTCGCCAATCATATGTTTCTCCGGGTCCCAATACAATCACCAGCACGATGATTCGTGCTCCTGCCCGTCTCCTGCGGTTTCTCTTATGCACGGGCGAGAAATGGGTCAGAGTTGATACCCACACATCCTCACCTCACCCAACAGGAATTGACTGAGGCGGGTCACATGCATGTTTTTCTTTAGCCGATGCCAATTTCTTTGGTTCAAGGATGAGGGAAATTGAGCAAAAAGAAGCGATGTTTCGTCGTGCTTTCAACGTGCTTGTCGGTGAGCGGGCTGGGTTAAGCGCTTCTGCGCTTGACGCGAACGGGAAATTTCGGAAAAGCACTTTGATAGGGAAAAAGCGGCCGCCTTGCCCTCGACGGCAGTCATGGGCATTTCGCGGCCGCTTGTGCATCTTTTTTGGCCGAAATACACCAGAGCCCCTGTTGAGCCGAATTTTTGTCGGATATTGGAAATGACAGAAGTATGTGATAGAATAGAAATGGAATAATTTTCAGCATAAGGAGGACGGATTGTGGCAGAAGTCCTTTCAGCGATCCTTGGTTATCTGCTTGGATCCATCAACACTGCAATTTTGCTGGTTCGTGTTTTCTTCCATAAGGATATACGATCTTCCGGAAGCGGCAATGCGGGAGCAACCAATGCGGGAAGATCCTATGGGCTGGCTACCGGATTGCTTACGCTGGCCGGCGATATGGGAAAGGCTCTGATTGCCTGTGCTCTG
>CAZGAM010000219.1:0-877 GCA_964523685.1 uncultured Oscillospiraceae bacterium
TCCCACCACGCCTCTGAACTCTAAACACTGCTGTGCGCAGAGTTTATGCGCAACTTGGTGGGACTTTTTATTTGCATATGAAACTGGGTCTGTGAAATCAAAAGTTTCTCCTTTGACATGCGTGAGGGGACAACTTCCGAGGAAACCATATCATCCAAAAAAGCGTCCCATCTGCCCAGGGAATCAACACGCTACATGACAATCATTGTTACATAATCTCACCAATCATGCAAGTTCAGTCGAAAGAGCCGGCTTGGTCCCCTCGCCCAGGAGCAATCCCAACAAACAAGCCGTATATCTAAAAATGGGGGGCTTCGTGCCCTATTGGCGCGAGGTATATGAGATGTACCAGCACAAAGGTGTCAACATTCTGACGGACAGTGGTCGATCCAGAGAGTATTTCGCCACCAGGAAAGACTACATCAACCGATCTTGCTTTGCCGGCACTTTTCACACCTTCTCCGTCTTTTTCATGATGCGTTACGGGCACTTGGCGGAGGAGGGCACCAGTACTGTCTATATTGGATGCGCACGGAAGCCGGATCCTACCTGGTCTCTGGGCCTGAAGGGCTGTGCCGCAAGGGAAGATGGGTTGTCCGAGACCATAAAGAAAGTCACTGGCACGCGCCTCAAGATTCCGACCTTGCCCAAGACCTCTCCCATGGCTGCGGTACATCCATGCAGGAAGAATTCCATCCAAACCAGTCACTGCACTCCTGATGAGGATCTTGCCGTATGATTATCTTCTTTCTTGTGGCCTTTCTCGCCAGCACAGTAGGCGCCATATGCGGCATCGGCGGCGGTATTATCATTAAGCCCGTACTGGACAGCCTGCACGTGGAGAGCGCTGCCGCCGTGAATTTTCTCTCCGGGTGTA
>CAZGAM010000219.1:887-3343 GCA_964523685.1 uncultured Oscillospiraceae bacterium
CAAAAAGTGGAGAGCCGTACCTGTGTGCCTCTCAGCTTCGGCGCCGCACTGGGAGGTCTCCTGGGGCACGAACTGTTCCAGGCCATACGCGGACTGTTTGCAGACCAAAACAGAGTCAGCGCAGTGCAGGCAGCGTGCCTGGCTTTGATCACGCTGGGCACTCTTCTCTACGAACTGAACCGCTCCAACATCCGCACACGCCGAACAGAGGGCTTTTTCCGCTGTGCCGTGATCGGGCTTGGACTGGGACTCATGAGCAGTTTTTTGGGCATCGGCGGCGGGCCGATCAACCTTGTAGTTTTATTCTACTTTTTCAGTATGGATACCAAAACAGCGGCATCCTGCAGCCTCTTCATCATCCTCTGCAGCCAGCTTGTAAGCCTTCTCACCGCTCTGACAACGCGATCGGTCCCCGCCTTTCAGTGGCAGACGCTTGCAGTAATGATAGCCGGCGGCATCGGCGGCGGGATGGCAGGCCGCGCGATCAATAAGCGTATAGATGCCAGCGCGGTAGATAAGCTCTTCACCTGCCTCATGGCGGTGATCATTTTCATCAGTATTTACAATTTCTTCCGGTATATATAGAGCGGAAACCGCGTCAAAAAATTCACACCCGCTTTGCTGTCTTCGTCGATGGTTTCGCAGCGAGCCGTTCTACCATGCTGTTGATTTGAGTCCCGGTCATGTACTTTATCGCATTCGTGATCAGGCCCCAGATTCTCTCGTTAGCCGGGTTATTTTGCGGATGGAAATTGGAGTCGCTGCATGCTGCCAGACAGGCCGGATCCTCCGCGTGAGAACGATCCGGAGAAGAGGCAGAACCGCATGACGACGAATAGGGACTGCGGCAGCGGCAAAGGAACAGCGCCGGGAAAACTGCTTGCCTGATTTTCCCGGCGATGATTATGCAGCAAGATTTCCACGCCTATACTTTCTGAGAGGTGAGTTTCCATGCCCCCATTGAATGTGCTTATCAAACCTGCGTCTTCTAAATGCAATATGCGTTGCCGATATTGTTTTTACGCCGATGAAGCTAAAAAGCGTGACACGGCCGACTATGGTCTCATGAGGTTGGACACAGCGGAAATACTCGTGCGGAAAGCGCTGTCCTATGCGGATGGCAGCTGCGTATTCGGTTTTCAAGGGGGTGAGCCGACTCTCTGGGGGTTGGACAACTTTCGCACATTTATGGATCTCGTGCAGAAATACGACACCGGCCGGGCGAAAATCACCTTTACCCTGCAGACAAACGGTCTTCTCTTAGATGAGGAATGGGCACACTTTCTCAAGGAGCACAACTTTCTGATTGGCTTGTCCCTGGATGGGGACAGGCTAACACATGATCTGAACCGGGTAGATGCAAAAGGAAACGGCACTTTCTCGCGCGTAATAAGCGCAGCGCATCTTCTCAAGAAATGTGACGCGGCATTCAATATCCTAACGGTAGTGAACAGCCGCGTAGCCAGAAGAGCCGAGACCATCTACCATTTCTATCAGAAAAACGGCCTTCTCTATCAGCAATATATTCCCTGTCTGAATCCTCTGTTTGAGCCGCAGGAGACGCAGGTTTGGTCGCTGACAACGCAGGCATACGGCAGCTTTCTCATCCAACTGTTCGATCTATGGTACCGCGATCGGGCGCAGGGCAAGTTTGTGTATATCCATTACTTCGAGTCTCTCCTCGGTATGCTGCAGGGATATGCTCCCGCCAGCTGCGGTATGACCGGCTTCTGTTCTGCGCAGAATGTCATCGAGGCAGATGGTAGTGTCTACCCATGTGATTTCTACGCACTGGACGAGTATCGGCTCGGCAATGTACACACAGATGAATTCGCTGATTTTGAAGCCAGGCGCAAACCATTTTTAGAGGCCTCTCTGGCAGGACTGGAGAAATGCCGCACGTGCCGACATGGCTACCTCTGCCGCGGTGGGTGCCGTCGGGATCGTCAAACGATAACGGAAATCGGTGAAAACCGTCTCTGTGCGGCGTATATGCGGTTTTTTGACCACGCGGAACCAAAGTTATGTTTGCTTATAACAGGCCAGCGTACCAGCTCGCAAACCGCAGGTGCCCGCTGACAGCACTACACACACAGAAAACGGGCAGTCCGGAATAAACTCCCAGGATCTCAGCTATGGCGTTATGCCTCTTGCAGTTTTCAGCATGTGTCTTCCCACCCGTGCATTGGATCGTTTTTCTCTGCTCAAACGGCAGCTTCTGGAATTGATACGGCTCCATGTTCAATGTTCTTAAGTCAGGAGTATGCTTGAATTTTTAGAACCATGTAATTTGCAAACGAAATCATAATGAACAAAATGTGGTATAAATATTAGCCTAAATAGGCACTCTAATAGAACTAAATAATCTGCAAACTTAAGTTCAGAATAAAATGCAAATCAACAGGATCCGCGCCGATCTCCTGGAATTTAGACAGTGTTTCCTGCGCCTGCGTCAA
>CAZGAM010000220.1:0-3324 GCA_964523685.1 uncultured Oscillospiraceae bacterium
TCTCACCACCAACGCCTACCTGGAAAACGACCTGAAACGAGCCGCCGCGGTAGAACCTCTGGAAGAAGTGATCGACGAAATCATTGAGGAACTGAAAGCCCGGCATGTTAGCCGCCTTACCAGTCATATATGCACCGTTTCCAACGGCGTAGAGTACCAGAATCTTCTTCTAAACCTGGAGCAGATTTCCGACCAGTGCTCTGACTTTGCCGTGTACATGCTCAGCCAATTCGACTCCTCCATAAGCGGCCAGGAGCATCAGTATATCCATAACCTGCATGAGTCTGACGATGAACACTATCGGCAGCTTTTCCGGGAAAACTACACAAAATATTTTCAGGAGCTGCATTTGGCAGAAAGCCAGGATGTCCCGTCATGATCTTAGGCCAGAGTACAGGAATCATTGCGGCATTTTGCATCCATCTTACAGCGTGGAAAGCAGAAAAATCACTCGTTTATGGGGGATAAGCCATCGGCGGCTACGGCACAGCCAGAGGAGATACCCTAGCAACGTACCCGATGATCTTATCCTCGTTTTTCTTCCCCGGTACGCCCTGGCTTCTTATTTTCTCTCCGTCATGCACACCTAATATAAGAAACATGGCAGTGCGAAGGTACGCCGTTCCTCCGTTTCCTCTACGTCCTGCCTGTTCCAAAAAAACAGGGGCCCTTTGTTACCACAATTATACATATACTGGATTTTCTACCAGTAAGATAGAAAACAGCGTTGCTCCAGGCAATCATGTAGAAAACAGCGTTGCTCCAGGCAATCATGAAACACAGCAGCCACCGGCTCCCGCCGGTGGCCGATGAGAAGCAAACCGTTTCCTTCCTGGAGGCGGGCGCCAGCCCATGGGTATTTCCTCTACTTTCCTTTTTCCAGAGACTGCAGATATGCTTCAATCCCCTCCGCAGCGATCTTGCCGGCACCCATCGCCTTGATGACGGTAGCGGCGCCTGTCACAGCGTCTCCCCCGGCAAATACGCCGGTCCGGCTGGTAGCACCGGTGGATTCATCCGCCACAATGCCGCCTTTTACCGTAGCCTCCAGACCCGGGGTTGTAGACAAAATCAGCGGATTGGGCTTCGTCCCAATGGCAATAATCACGGCATCCACATCGATGATATATTCACTACCCGGTACCGGTTGAGGACGGCGTCTGCCGCTGGCGTCTGCCTCGCCCAGCTCCATTTTCACCACTTCTATCCCACTCACATGCCCGGACTCGTCTCCCACAATCTGCACCGGATTGTTCAGCAGCTTGAAAGTAATGCCTTCCGCTTGGGCATGCTCGACTTCTTCCTTCCTGGCAGGCAGTTCCTCTAATCCTCTGCGGTATATGATGAAAACTTCTTCCGCCCCCAATCGCTTGGCTGTACGGGAAGCATCCATCGCCACATTACCGCCTCCCACCACGGCAACTCGTTTCCCTATGCGGATGGGGGTATCGTACTCCGGCAGATACGCCTTCATTAAGTTGGTTCGTGTGAGAAGCTCATTGGCAGAGAACACTCCCAGCAGATTCTCCCCCGGAATGTTGAGAAACTGGGGAAGGCCGGCACCGGAAGCCACAAACACCGCCTCATAGCCCTGCTCAAACAGCTCATCTATGCTGTCCGCACGGCCAATTACCGCATCGGTGATGATTTGCACCCCCATTCGCTCCAGCTTGCCGATTTCTTCCGACACGATCGCTTTGGGCAGCCGAAACTCAGGGATGCCATATACCAGCACACCGCCGGGTTTGTGAAATGCCTCAAAAATCGTCACCTCAACGCCTTTTTTTGCCAGATCCCCCGCACAGGTCAGGCCGGCAGGCCCGGAACCGACAACTGCTACCTTATGTCCGTTTCTCTCCGGAATGGAAACTGTCTCGTTGTCCTGGCTGTGCGCCATATGATAGTCCGCCACAAATCGCTCCAGGCGGCCAATACCTACCGGTTCTCCCTTCATGCCGCGGACGCAGCGTCCCTCGCACTGGTTTTCCTGGGGGCACACCCGGCCGCAGATCGCCGGAAGGCTGTTGGTTGAGGTAATAACCTGAAAAGCCTCCTCGAATTTTTCCTGTGCCACAAGGGACACAAACTCAGGAATATGAACCGAGACAGGGCACCCCTCCTTGCACTTGGGTACCTTGCACTGCAGGCATCTTTGCGCTTCCTCCACCGCCATCTCTGCCGAATAACCCAAGGCGACTTCCTCGAAATCCCTGTTTCGGGTCTGTGGTGCCGCCTCCGGCATGGGAACCTTTTCCATTCGCATGTTAGCCATGCTCTCTCACCCCTCCCGTAATGCGGCAAATGTGCTTCTCCGCTTCCTTTTCCTCCTCAACATAGAGGCTGTTGCGCCGTATGATTCCGTCCCAGTCCACCAGATGTCCATCAAAATCAGGCCCATCGACACAGGCGAATTTTGTCTCGCCCCCTACGGTCAGCCGGCAAGCGCCGCACATGCCGGTACCGTCCAGCATAATGGGATTCATGGATGCCATGGTCTTCACGCCGAACTCCCGAGTCACATCACAAACCCGCTGCATCATTCTGGTCGGCCCGAAGCACAGAACCATGTCATACTTCCTGCCCTCCTCCAGCAGAGAGCGCAGCTTGGTCACATTGAATCCACTCTCTCCGTAGGATCCATCGTCCGTGGTTATCATAAGATGAGTGGTAATATCCCGCATCTCCTGCTCCAGCATGACCACACTCTTGGAGCGGAAACCCGCCACCATATCCACCGGTACGCCCCGCTCATGCAGGCCTCTGGCAACGGAAATCGCAATCGCATTGCCCACACCGCCGCCCACAATACAGGCGCTGGTGATCCCCTCCAGATTCGTAGGTTTACCCAACGGCCCTACGAAATCCGCCAGGCTGTCCCCTGCCTGCATCATAGCCAGCATTTTTGTCGTCTTGCCCACCGGCTGCACCATGATGGTAACGGTTCCCTGCTCTTTGTCTGTCCCTGCGATCGTCACCGGCACCCGCTCTCCGTATTCATCCAGCCGAAAAATAATAAACTGACCCGGCAGGGCCTTTCTGGCCACTCTGGGTGCCTCCACGACAAACTCAATGATAGACTGGGCCTCATTGAGAAAACGCCTGCTGACAACTTTATACATTTTTCCTCCCCCTGTGCATTTTCGGCAAATTCCCGAAAAACGGGCACCGCCTCCCGCTTTATTATAACAAAATGACAGACTTTTGTGAAGAACTTTTTCAATTTTTCCAGGGTTCTTTCACAAAGAAAATTTCTAACGCACCAAAATGCCTATACGTATAAGCCAAACATGCAATTATACAAATTTCAGGATTCCTGCCGATTTG
>CAZGAM010000221.1:0-3318 GCA_964523685.1 uncultured Oscillospiraceae bacterium
TTCCTTTATATTTTTTCAAATATAAATAGGCATCCCGCATCGGTATCGCATTGCGACTGGCAAACTCACTGATACAGACAACGATATAATCCAATAAATTTCGATCTGCGGTTGTCATGGGTATTCTCCTTTTGACAAAATGTGTGCTCAATTTTCCAGCATATCTCCAATGGATCACTGCCGGTAAAGTCGATCATCCTCTGGATTCTCACAGAGAGCGTAACGCAGCGCTACACGCCTCCCGCTTCTACTGTCATTGATCGATCAGGTGCTGGTGTTGGTGATCGTGCAAAGCCACCAGCGCTCCTCCGGCTGTAAATCGAGCCAGTTGCGTAAAGCCGTAGGTATTCCAGAGGGATCATTCGTTTCTATTCTATACAAAAGCACCATCCGTTCTTTCCCAGGAGTTTATTTAACGGGACACCCACAACCAAGAACCGTCCAACAGGCTTTTTATCCAGCTTTAACTGACTATTGAATTCATTCGCCACGATTTGCAAATATTTGGCATCCCCTTACAAGTCCCTGAAAGCTGCTTTCATTCCGAATTTCGACAGTCTAGAACGAGAGTTCATCTGCTTTTTAGCAAAAACATTGTCTATCTATGGCCATGCCAAAACCTAAAATTCTCATGATTATTCATTTTCGCATAACAATATTATCCAGTCAGTTGTTTCTGCGTAGGGTTCTTTCACAAAGAAGATCACGGGTGGGAAGGAAGACTCCCATGGGTAACCAACAGGACCCTATCCCGGTGTGTAGGGCACTCAGATAGCTCAGTGGCAGGTTCTGAGGAACGAAAATGAGCTTCCACCAAGGTGAAAGCCCAAAAAAGAGAATAACGTACTGACCTCTCCGGAAGAGATTTTTGAAATCTAACAGGAAGCGAACAGTATAAAGTTGATCTTGCTTAGGAGACTAAGGGTTTAATCTCGCTAAACCAGGACATTCTTCCAGAATACAAAGCAGAGTAGCCTTAGTCTGGGAGATGTATCCGGAAAGGACACTACAAAACAAAAAACGCCGAAGGCAATGGCGACGCCAATATTTCGCGAAAAGAATTGCAACCGTATATAGGCTTTTGGCAAGATCTAAAGCTTTGCCTTATCAGGCAATTTAAAATTGCTTGATAAACTCAATCCAAAAAAACTTACAAAATTTACATAGGGAGATCTGATTCAAGGTGAGCCCCAGAAAACACCTACGGGCTGGCGCCCTCTACCATGAATGAAAAGCCGGGTACGGGTTGTTTTCAGAGTGAAAAAATGTAAGCAGGACCTTTACAGAGGGCACCGATGGTACAGGGAAAGTGAAAAGCGGCCCCCTAACAGGCACAAGAGATGGATGACTGTTCTACTACATCTTTCTGTCATCGCAGCCCGTACCCGAGCTGCCCATCGATTTACAAGGGACAAATTCCCTGCCTGCCTTTTTTCGGGGCTTCGCAGAACTTCGTTTCTCTGTCAAATACTGTTTTGAAGCCAGTTAAGAGCGAAGCCGGCATACAGCGCCGCACCAATGGACAGCGCATCCTCATCTACGTCGAAAGCACCATTATGGGCAGGTCCCTGGGTACCAGACTTGTCAGGATTGCCCGTACCCAAATAGGCGTAAGCGCCGGGAACGCGCAGCAGGTATTCTGCAAAATCGTCTCCGCCCATGGATAAAGCCCGGTCGGTCTTGACATGGTCAGGGCCGTAAAGGGCGTCTACAACCGAGGCTGCCTCTTTTGTGACGAGAGGATCGTTGAGGAGCGGTGCTGTGAAATCTTCCCACTCTACCGAGGCTGACCCGCCGTAGAGCGCGGCTACGCTCTGCGCCGTCTCGTCCACAAGCTGGCGTATCTGCTCCCTGGCAGGGACGCTGACGGCGCGGGTGGTTCCCTCCAGAACAGCGGTTTCAGCCAACGCGTTATAAGCGGTCCCAGCCTGCATTTTCCCGATACCCAGAATGAGAGGCTCCACGGGCGATGTCCTGCGCGTCACCAGGGCCTGCGCGGCAACTACAATATGGCTGGCGATGTACAGGGCGTCTATGCCCAGGTGAGGGGTGGAGACATGAGCCGACCGACCCTGCACCTTGATGGTGAAGTGGTCCACTGAGGCGTTGTTCAGCCCGGGTTTCAGTCCTACGGTACCGGTTGGAATATCCGGGGCGGTATGCAGGCCAAACACACGTTCCGCACGGTCCAATACCCCGGCTGCGATGAGGGGAAGCGCCCCGCCGCCCACCTCCTCGGCCGGTTGGAACAGCAGTCTCACTTCTCCGCCAAAAGCGTCCCTGTGGGCAGCCAGGAGCGATGCACCTCCCAGAAGGCAGGCGGTGTGCGCATCGTGCCCGCAGGCGTGCATGACGCCGTCTGTCTGGGAGCAGTATGGCCGCCGGCGGTCCTGCTCCTGGATGGGCAGGGCGTCTATATCCGCCCGCAGCGCCACGACCCGGTCCCCGCTCTTTTCCCCGCGGATCACGCCAAGAACGCCGGTCTCCGCCACCCGCCGGGACGATATACCCAAACGGCCAAGCTCCTCTTCAATGTGCGCGGCCGTGTGATATTCCTGATGGGCTAATTCCGGATGGCGATGGAAATCCCGCCGCCATCCGATAAGTTTCTCCTGCAGATTTTCCGCTTCGCCGGCCAGAGCTTTCAGCTCAATCGGCATTGGCTTCGGCCTCCTCTTCGGCGGCTTCCGCACTCTCCGCACTCTCCGCAGCTTCCGCCTCCTCGCCATAGGGGAAGGCAGGAATGTATGCGCCGGCATACACGGTATTGATAACCTCGGCCACTTCGTCCGACTGGAACAAATCCACAATGTGGAGATATAGTTCGTTGTCGGCATCCTCCGTGCGGGCAGCGATGATGTTTACATAGGGGTTATCCCCATCTTCGCTTTGCGTCTCCAGGTAAATAGAGTCTTCTGTGGGGTTCAGACCGTTGTCCACAGCGTGACCGCCGTTGATGATGGCTGCGGCAACATCAGGCAGAAGGCTGGCCGTATTGGCGGCTTCCACTTCATAGAACTGGATGTTCTTGGGGTTGTCAATGATGTCGCTGAGCACAGGGGTGTAGCCAGCCTCGGGATCTACGGTGATGACGCCGGCAGCCTCCAGCACTTTCAGGGAGCGGCCGCCGTTGGTGGCGTCGTTGGGGATGGCGATGGTGTCGCCGTCCTGCAGCTCATCGAGGCTCTCAATCTTATCGGAATAGACGCCAAGAGGTGCCAGGATCGTCTCGCCGATGGGGGTTAAATCATAGCCGTTGGCCTCTATGTCAGATTCCAGATAGGCATAGTGCTGGAAGGAGTTGAGGTCAATCTCTCC
>CAZGAM010000222.1:0-3259 GCA_964523685.1 uncultured Oscillospiraceae bacterium
GGCCGATCAGGGTTTTGATAATAAAGGAGGACACGGCGCCTGCCTTTTTTTTGAAACGGGGCGTCATTGATAGTACACCATCCTTTTCTCCAGGGAGAACTGAATCCCGCTAAATATGAAAATCATGAAAAACAGGAAGATTGCCTGCACACATGCTGTTTCAAAGCGTCCATTGATGATTGCATTCTCGTAGATGAAATAAATCAGGTTCTTCGTTTGGTTCGCCGGTCCGCCCCCGGTGAGCAGCTTGATCTGGGCAAAAGTCTTGAATGAGCTGCCGATATCCATAAACAGTACGAAGAAAATCTGGGGTGAGGCCAGCGGAAGAATGATGTGCCGAATTCGTCTCAGCGGACCCGCACCGTCCAGCAATGCACTCTCCAGCAGTTCCTCCGGAACATTTCGAAATCCTACCAGAAGAAAAATAAAACTCACACCAATATGCATCCATATGGTCATAGCGCACACAGACCATATCGCTTGGGGCATCTGGTTCGTCCATGCAAAATCGGTACCCAGAATATTGTTCAGCAGGCCGTTTTTCTGCCGATAAATAAAAAGGAAGATCGACGCTGCCGGACTTGAAGCAATGGCCATAGGAAGAGCGTACATGGTCTGATAAATTTTGGAGAAGCGCACTTTTTTCGTCGCCATCAGGGCAAACAACATGGCGATCAGGAAAGTGAAGATCAAATTGATAGCCGCCATCTTCAGCGTAATCAAAACCACGTTCCAGAAATTTTTGTTTTTCAGCACCCGTATCCAGTTAGCGAATCCGACCCACGTGGTAAACTCACCTGCCTTGTTCGTCACCGCAAAGGACAACACGATGGTCTTGATGAACGGGTAAAACACGAACATAGTGAAAAGCGCCATCGCCGGCAGGATTAAAAAGTAGGGCAGCGGCTTCACTCTTCCTTTCAGCCGATAACCACCCTCGGACGATTTCTTCTTGAACAACCTCTTTCCTCCTTTCAGATTTTTCGTGCCACCTCATACCAGAATCGGATATGGGCACGGAGGTGTGAATAGCTCCAGTGCCGTATAGCTGTCGAATCCTGCCATTGGGTGGAACATGAACCGGTCCACCAGGCGATGGTCCTCTTCCGTCTCCGGACGGTTCATCACCAGCACCTGCTTGCCACCATAACGGAACTCGTGTGCTGCGTAACCGAAAAGTTGCTCGCTGTATCCTTTCCCCTGCAGCGCCTGCGTCACATAGATATCTTTTACGAACCCGCAGGTGTTGGGCAAGTCCTCCAACTCGTCCATCACCACGAATCCGGTCACCTGGTTCTTCAGCCGGCAAAGTGCAAGGTAGTTGGGATGTTTGGCGAGAATCCCTTGCGCCTCGGCCGTCCAGGCATCCCTGTCAAAAAAGGCGTCCGCTCCGTTTCGCTCCCGGAACGATGCCTCAGCCAGATCCAGCAGCAAAGGCCACTCCGTTTTTGGATCCACCCGATCTACAATCATGTTCACGTCCGCGCCGGCAACACCACTCCAGGCCCGACCCAGTCCCTCCGGAAGATGGGAACTGTCATTGGCATACTCCACATCAAAATTTCCATCCCTGTCCACATGAATGAGACTGACGGAAGTGTTGTCCCCATGCCCTACTGATGTCACATCCGAAAGAGGCCGGTTCATCATGAGGCAGAGTCCTGCCTTGATGGTGCAGGAATGGGACACGCACAGGGCAGTCCCGTTTCCTATATCACGGGCGATCCGCCGCAGAGCGAACAGCAGTCTGTCAGCCGCCTGCTGAAAACTGGTAGCGCCGGGAATGTTGTTGTCCCAGGGGTGTTCCTGCCAGTCCCGGTTATCATCCGGATAGTCACGGGCAATATTGCCCCAGGCCATATCCTCCCAGATCCCGGTAGTGATCTCCCGGAGCTGAATGCGGACATTCACCGGCAGCCCTCTCTCTTTCGCAATCGGCTCCACGGTCATAATGGAGCGGTAGGCATCACTGGAATATAGCGAGTCGATGGGCGTGTTTTTAAAACGTCGCCGGAGATATTCGCTTTGACGATATCCCTTGCTGGTCACCAGCGCGTCGGCCTGTGCCTGAGTCCGCCGGGTGGCGTTTCCTTCGGACTCACAATGCCGGATCAAATAGATATTGGCCATAGATTTTCTTACCTTTATATTACAGATTTGTTACTCGTCCATTGCCTGCAAACTATAATCTCTTGTCCAAGGGAAAGTTATGTGCTCCTTTACCGACCCTTATCTCTTGCTATTGGTAATTTCACCATAATCCTGTGGATCAGCCCGCTTGCAATCAGCAAGATTGTATAATAGCCGGTGAAGTTAAACTTGCCCACGCCTGATACACTATGTAGTATATTGTAGGCAAACCACCACAGAAGATATTCCCGGCCTTCACATATACAGACCGCCGCTGACGTTCATGTAATCACCGGTCACATAATCGGAGAGATCGCTGGCATAAAACAGGACAGCATTGGCCACATCCTCGGCCGTACCATAGCGACCCGCAGGGATATACGTTTTCGGATCCACTTTTGACCATGACAATGTCCTGCCCATTGGCGTGAGGATATTACCAGGACACACCGCATTGGATGTGATGTGATAGGATGCTCCCTGCAGAGCAAAGCACTTGCTCAGGTTCAGGATCCCGGCTTTGCTCGCGGCATAGGCGGCATCGGAACTCCGCCCGCCCCGCAGGGCGGCCAAAGAAGAGATGTGGACCAGCTTTCCGTAGTTCTGTTCTTTCATCAGTACAAACACCTTTTGTGTCATAAAGAACATGGACTTCAGATTGATGTCCATCATCCTGTCCCACCCGCTCTGTGTGATCTCCTCGATAGGGGTGGAGCCTGTGATGCCTGCCACATTCACCAGTATGTCAATGCGATGAAAGGCATTCCGGGCCTCCTTCACTCTGTCGTCCAGATCATCAAAAGCTGACACGTCACAGTAAATGGCCTTCGCCTCGCCTCCCTGGGCAATGATGCTCTCGGATACCGCCTGCGCACCTGGCAAATCCAGATCCGCAAGGACGACCTTGGCGCCATGTTCCGCCAGCAGGCGTGAACACGCCTCGCCGATCCCCCGTCCTCCGCCCGTCACCAGGGCTACCTTGTCCTGAAGAAGCATTTTCATCGCCATATCCTCCTATTCAAACCTTATGGACCGATCGGCCAAACGCATCCAGCGCAGCCTCCCGGACCATCTCACATAACGACGGGTGTGCCACAATCGTCCTCTCCCACTGCTCCACAGTAGTCCC
>CAZGAM010000223.1:0-3192 GCA_964523685.1 uncultured Oscillospiraceae bacterium
GGTCACGCCGCCCCGAACTTTCACATCGGTCAGTTCCTGTGATCTGGCAGCCAGTGCCCTGTCCAGCTCTACCGGGTGATTGGTGCACCAGGTATAATCTACCCAGTCTCCGGATTTTACCAGTTTTACAGCCTCTTCCGCCGTTGTAAGTTTGCTTTGATAAAGCGCCTGATAGTCCATAATAAAACTCCTAACTGTTTATTTCCATATTCTGCATGGCCGGCTTTTCTGACAGTATACACAAGGATGCCTTTTTTCGCAAGGGTTTCCTGCCCTCTTCCCTGCTCTTTGGCGCTCCCGGCGCCGCAACCGGACAGCATAACCTGGCCAGGAGAGAATTTTTGAATTTCCCGCTTTTCCTTGACTTTCTCCCCGGCATAGAATATAATGTATGCGTCAAAATATATATTTATGATAGTTTGTTATTTTTATTTTTAAGGAGGAAACCCCCCATGAGAGATATCTATCTGGTCAGCTGCTGCCGGACTGCTATTGGCAGTTTCCAGGGCGCGCTGAGCAAAACTCCTGCTGTAGAACTGGGCACGATTGTGGTGAAAGAGGCTCTGAAGCGCGGCAATGTTCCCGCTGATGCGGTGGACGAGGTCATGCTTGGCTGCATTCTCACCGCCAACCAGGGACAGAATCCAGCCCGTCAGGTCAGCCTGAAGGCCGGCATTCCCACCTCCGTGCCTGCCTACACCGTCGGCATGGTCTGCGGTTCCGGCATGAAGAGCGTGATTGAAGGTGCCCGTGCCATCAACGCCGGCGATGCGGATATCATTGTAGCCGGCGGCATGGAGAACATGACCATGGCCCCTTACGCCTCTCCCGCTACCCGTATGGGTGCCCGCATGGGCGACACCAAGCTGGAAGACACCATGATTAAAGACGGCCTGTGGGACGCTTTCAATAACTACCACATGGGAACGACAGCCGAAAACGTCTGCGATGTCTGGGGAATTACCAGAGAAGAGGTGGACGCTTTTGCCGCATCCAGCCAGCAAAAGACCGAAGCTGCCCAGGCTGCCGGCAAGTTCGACGATGAAATTGTGCCTGTCCCCATAAAAGTCAAAAAGCAGACAGTGGAGTTTAAGGTGGATGAGTTCCCCCGGAAGGGTGTCACCGTAGAGAGTATCTCCAAGCTGAAGGGTGCTTTCCCGGTAGGTCCGGAAGGTGTAGAGGAGGAGGTTGTCCATACCTTTGAGCCGAAATGCATCCATGAAGCCGACACGAAAAAGCACGTCCAGCGTGTCACCGCGGCCAATGCTTCCGGCATCAACGACGGCGCTGCCTGCATCATCATTGCCAGCGGCGAGGCCGTGAAGAAGTATGGCCTGAAGCCCATGGCCAAGCTGGTCAGCTATGGTCAGGGCGGCGTAGATCCCAAGATCATGGGCGTAGGCCCCGTCCCCGCTACCCGTCAGGCCCTGGCGAAAGCCAACCTCACCATAGACGACATTGACCTGATAGAGGCCAATGAGGCCTTTGCCGCCCAGTCCGTCGCCGTCGCCCGGGAGCTGGGATTCGATATGGAGAAAGTCAACGTCAACGGCGGCGCTATTGCCCTGGGTCACCCGGTAGGTGCCTCCGGCGCCCGCATCATTGTCACGCTGGTGCACGAGATGCAAAAGCGTCCTGAGGCCAAGAGAGGCCTTGCCACCCTTTGCATCGGCGGTGGCATGGGGGTTGCTACCATCTGGGAGAAGTGCTGAGTTTTCCCCCTGTATTCTATCAGGTACGGCATCCGGCTCCGGCCGATGCCGTACCTGCTCTTTTTCCGGGCAATTCCCCCGGGTTTATTGATTGTTTTTCAGCCACTCGGTTGCGCAATAAGCCATGTAGGTGGCCCCGATCGGCAGAACATCCTCGTTGAACAGTACTTTGGAATGGTGGGAAGGATAATCGCCGCGCTCATCGGTAAAGCCGGAGGAGAGATAAATAAACGCCGTGGGGACCCGCTCTGCCACCTCGGCAAAATCTTCTGAAGCGCTGGCTTCAATGCCCGGGTACGGCACGGCGCCTGGGAGATCCGCCTGCCGGATGTAGCCGACCATTTCCTCTGTGAGCTTTGGATCACAGACCAGGGGCGGAACGCCGTAGATCATCTCCACCTCTGCTTTGCCCCGGTAAAGTTCGGCGGTTTTGACCGCGACCTCCTTCATACGGCTGACCAGTTTCTCCCGCTCCTGCTTGTCGTTGGTACGAATGCTTCCCTCCAGCACCGTGGTATCGGGAATCTGATTGGCGGCGGTCCCTCCGATAAATTTCCCTATCGTCATGACACAGCTTTTGGCCGGATCCACTTCCCGGGCGATCAGCTCCTGCAGAGCCAGATGGATATGCACACCTATATTGATGGGGTCTATGCCGTTATGGGGATAGGCTCCATGGGAACTGCGCCCTGTAATCGTAATACGAAAACCGTCCGCCGAGTTCATCATCGCACTTTTGCTGTTATACATATAAATGCCAACCGGCATTTTGCCGGGCCCTACATGGCACCCCAGAGCTGCGTCAACGCCATCCAGAATGCCGTGGGCAATCATGTCCTTGCTCCCCAGGAAGTTCTCCTCCGCCGGTTGGAACATGAACCGGATGGTGCCCTTCAGGGCAGATTCATTCTCCTTGAGCATCCGCGCAGCCGTCAGCAGCATGGCCGCATGCATATCATGCCCGCAGGCGTGGGCGGCCTTCCCGCTCTTACAGGCGAACTCCAGCCCGCTCTCTTCCGCCATGGGCAGGGCATCCATATCCGCCCGCAGCAAAAGCGTTTTGCCCCCCTGTCCCAGTGTCGCCGTGACGCCGTGTCCGCAATCCCTCGGCTCCAGACCATATTCCTTCAGTTTCTCCGTCACATACGCCCGGGTCTTGGGCGTTTCCAGACCAACCTCCGCATTTTCATGGATGTAACGGCGGTTTGCAATGGTCTGCTCGTTTAACTCACAGGCCCTTTGATAATAGTTCATGGTTTTTTCTCCTTTTTTGTTTTCCTGACGCAGGCAATCCATGCGCCCTGGTGCTTGTTCTGCCTATTCCGCTGTGCAGGGGGGGACCATCAAATCCTGCGCCTTTAGAAAAGGACCTGCCGCCCAGCGGCAGGTCCCTTTTTCCTTTTTCCTTTTTTCGCAGCCGACCGGTTACTTCGCCGCCTTGGCAGCCCGGATGGCCTCAATCAGCATGGGCGTTACCTTG
>CAZGAM010000224.1:0-3154 GCA_964523685.1 uncultured Oscillospiraceae bacterium
AGAATTTGCCATCTACCCCTTTTTTGATAAGATCTTTCCCTTGCTGAAGTAGCTCTTCGCGAGGGTGCTTAAACTTGCGAATATTCATAGCAATCACCTCGGAAGCTATTATAGCAGAGTTCAATTCAAATAGCAATTACTTTTTACAATTACTCAGGGTTCTTTCACGAAGAAAATCAGGGATGGGAGAATCCCCGGGGGTAGCCAAAGCCCCCTTATTCCAGGTGTGGAGGGCGCTCAGATGGCTCATCAGCAGGTTCTAGAGAACGAAAAAGAGCTTCCACCGAAGTGAAAGCCCCAAAAAGAGTATAACACTCCGACCTCTCTGAAAGGAATTTTTTGAAATCCTACATTCCCCAGGACAACCAGCCCTAAAGTAGGATGTGCGAGTACAAAAAATACCATGGCCTGCATCTTAGCGAACCAGTGATTTTCTCTATTTTCACCAACACTGCGTAAACACGGCTGCCCAGGGTCTCTGTGCCCCGCGGCACCATCTGCTGTCCCTCTTTCACTTGCTCTGCGGAATCTTGAAAGTGTCCCAGGCAGGTGCTGGCTTTACCGTCGGCGCCCTTCCGATCGACGGTAGTACCGCGAAAATTCTATCTTGTAATTTTTCCCTTGCTGTTGTATCATAATGATTGTGCCTGCGCTTCTCTGAGAGGACACGAACAAAACGGCTGGATAGTATCCCCCGCCCCGGGAAGGGTGTGCCTCGAAATACTTCATGCTGATTTTCAATTTCATGCTTCGAATTGGCAGCTCAGCCATTTAAATTTGCGTTGAAAAGGGGAACTGCCGTCCGAGCGGCACGGTTCCCGGGAGTCGGCTGGCAAGAGTAACCACTAGCTGCCGTGTCCCTTCTTGGGTTATTATACGGTTTACCAGGGTATGCCGGCCAGGTTTTTGGTTTCTCCTGAATCATTCCAAGGGCACTGCCGGCGGGAAACTGTACACAATCATGCTATTGAGCAGCTGCGCATTCGCTGTCCATCCTGCAGGAGCGGGCCATCCAAGGGCTGGTGCCCGCGGCAGCATCTGCTTTGCGCCATGGCAGTCGGAACCGCCGTTGGAAAGTATGCCATTTGCATACGAAACGGGCGGAAGATTCCCGGATCCCATGTTCCACCAGGAACCTCCGACATCCTAAGCAGGAAACGGCAGGGACGACCATTGGAAGCTCCGTCTGTCATTTTCAGCCTGAGTCGTTCGACTACCGCTCTGCGGGACCCAAAACCACAATGTACCAGGAAGTTAGCTTTCTGATAAAGAGGTAGCTGGAGGGATAGCCCAGTGGGAATTCCGGCTGCCTGCTGCGAAGGAAGTGCAAGACTCTGCCCAGGCAGAATCGTATGTCTTGGACTGCCAATACCCAGAAACGCCGCTTGCGAAAAGCGGGGCCCGGTGCGCTGGGATCTCCTTGGAGCCTTATTTCTCAAAAACGACGACTTGATCCGTCAGGATCTGTACAATAGCGTAATTTTTTCCGTCCGCGCCCATGTTATCCTCTTTTTATTTCTGTAAGCTGTATAGGGGGAACCGCTGTGAATCGATTTATTTCTATAGTATTATCTGTTTTAATTTGTTTCGGCATTTTCAACGTACCTCTGAATGTGCATGCATCCGAGGCAACTGCCTGGCCATCTCCTGAATTGAATCAACCTGTGACTTTAGGTGACATCACTTATACAGAGCCTTCGAACTATATAAAAGAAGAGTCTGATGGAATTATATACTATTACCCTTCCGCTGCCTATGATGGATATATAGATATCACCTGCAGCTCTCTTGATTTCCCTATTGCAGACAGCGATGCGGAGGAAGATTTCTTTACTTTGATGATCAGTACAATTGCTACTGAATTTTCTTTAGATTATTCAGACATGAATATTTATGATTCCTCCAACATAGCTGGTTATCCCGCAAGACGATTCGCTTTTCATTTCACCTTGGATTCTTCTGCTTATGATGTCATTATGGCAGTGTTTATCACCTCGAATTACTGCTATGTGTTTTCAGCGGTAGGAACATCTCCCATGGATGCCTCTGGTGAATATATATTAGAAGATATGCTCTATTCCATTACCGGAACCGATGATGCTTTCCCTTCCGTTCCGGAAATTTACGCAGATTCTTCTGTTGTTTACGATGACAACGATCTCAAAATTTCAGCTGCTAAAATAGAAGAAACCGATAGTTCCTACAATGTTACTTTTATCTTCGAAAACACCTCAGAAATGAATAGAGCTGTCGGCCTTCGCTCTTATGCCGTCAACAGCTGCATGGCAGAAGACAATGATGATACAATGTACACGGAAGTTCCGGCAGGCAAAAAAGCCATGGATACCCTCATCATTGAAAAATCGTGGCTCAGCATGGTTCACTTACAAACCATTGAGTACATGGATCTTTTGTTCTGGGTTTATGAAGAGGGTGTTCTCTCTTTCGAAACTGACGTTGTAAAACTGAAAACGACTTTATACGACGGTGACTACTCATGGGGCTATAATGATAGGCAGTCCAATTATGAAGATGAATACATATCGGTATATGGAACTATCACCGGTGCTGACAATTTTACTGTTTCGGTTATAAACAACAATACTGTCTACTTGTACATAAATATTGGATATCTTTCTGTCAATGAGTGGGCATATGATATAAATTCGATCTACGATATAGTGAACGAAATAGTATTTCCTGCCTGTATTCGATATTACCCAATTCCTGTTGGCTCTGATTTCTTTGAAACCCATGCAGAAGAACAAATTGACAATGTTGAATTTACAATCGATGTGAACTTGCTGGGAGAGTCTTCTAATGCATACACCACCTCTGCTGTTCATATCGAAAAATAACCGCCTGCGTTCGGGTCTGAATCGGAATGTAGTAGAGGTGCCGGTCAATGTTTTTTTGGATATTCAGCTCCTTATGGATTTATTGATCCCCTTGACAATGGTCGGTTTTGGGAAACTATTCAGGAATCAACCGCCCAAAAATATCAACGCCGTATTCGGGTATCGAACAACCATGTCCGTCAACTACTCACGAGGTATAGACCTCGGAGCTTGTGACTGTCCGGAAGTGCGAACGCCTCTTTGAGGCTCCTTCCTTTGGCTTCCCAGGCAGATGCCGGTGAGTGACGTGCCATCGT
>CAZGAM010000225.1:0-3141 GCA_964523685.1 uncultured Oscillospiraceae bacterium
CAACTTCAGGACCATCTTCAGGTAAAAGGGTCAATCCCATCGAGCATTCTGTGCTTTTGCGCGGAGGCAGACTGTCAAATCGTCCTTTTACCCTGGGGATACGGACACCCTTTGAGAAGGGACATACGAGCCCTGTGGCTGGCTTTCCAGCCCGCCCCGTTCGCAAGGAACAGTGTTATGCTGTGCACCTGTTTACCAATTCTAGGGCATCGTGGATGCGCCTCCATCTTTGCTGTTAAGGCAGGGCAGGTTCCCCAGGTTTGCATGCGCACTTAAGCCTAAGGAACCGACGGTTTCTGTGCATCCCCTTGCCTATGCTTTTAGGAATGCGCCTGCCGCCGGCAAAAGATATGAGCTTCGCCACTACTTTAATTAAGGTATTAAGCGGCTCGCTATCCAGAAGTGCCTCTTCTCTGCACCTGTGCTTACGATTTCGACTCCAAAGCGAAATGCCAGCCGTTTGCTGCGTTTGCCCGGGTTGGAGAACTTCAGCCAAAGCTGTATCATGCACCGAGACACACCTGCCTCATTATCCGATAAGAATCACATGGGAGAGGGCAATTTCTCCGCACTCCATAAAGAGGCGGAGTTTTCTGCCGCAGGCATTATGAACAGAGAAACGTATAAGAGCTCGTCACCTAGGGAGAATACGGAGGAACCTCTGGTCAGAGTGGAAGACCTGAGTGTTTATTTTCCCGTGAGAGGCGGTATGCCTTTTGCCAGGCATAAAGTGCTGAAAGCAGTTTCCCACGTCTCTCTCAGCATACCCCGGGGTCAGACTTTCGGGCTTGTTGGGGAGAGCGGGTGCGGCAAGAGTACGCTTGCCAACGCGATTCTGGGTATGGTGCGCCCGACAGAAGGCAGAATATTCTTCCGGGGCCGGGATATCCACTCCGTCAGCCAAAAGGAGTTCAAAGAACTGCGACAGGACATGCAGATGATCTTTCAAGATCCCTTTTCGGCTCTGAATCCCCGCTTCGACGTGTACAGCATCATATCGGAGCCTATGCTGATCCGCGGCTGTTATACCAGAAAGGAGATGGAGGAGCGGACCGTAATGCTCTTGGAGCAGGTGGGACTGTCGGCACAGGATCTTCACCGCTACCCTTCTGATTTTTCCGGCGGACAGCGCCAGCGCATTGGCATTGCTCGTGCCATCTCTCTGGATCCCGCTTTTCTTGTTTGCGATGAGCCTGTTTCGGCACTGGACATGTCTGTCCATGCCCAGATTCTCAATCTGCTGATGGAACTGCAGGAAAAGCGGGGGATGACCTATCTTTTCATCTCTCACAACCTGGCAGTGGTCAGGGACATCTGTCCTTCCATGGCTGTTATGTATTTAGGGAGTATCATGGAGACAGGTGATACAGAGGCGGTTTTCCGCAATCCGCGCCATCCTTACACCCAGTCGCTCCTCTCCGCTGTGCTGGATATGGATGTCGACTGTCAGAAAGAACGAATCATTCTGAAAGGTGAGGTGCCCAGCCCCATCGATGTACCGCCGGGATGCCTGTTCTGCAAACGCTGTCCCATAGCCGGGGCAATCTGTGAAAAAGAGGCACCTCCTCTTCAGGCGGTAGAGAGTGGTCATTGGGCAGCCTGCCACGCCTTGCACCGGGATCTCTCATCATAACCCGTTTCTGTGTGCATGCCAGCCGGCTAGGATGGCTGCGCTGCAGCTTGGAGGGGCGGTCCTTAGAGGAGAGAATTTTGCGGGATTGGTATGACAAAACCCGAAAAACATATAGGAAATAGGAATATTGATATAATCGCTTCCCCTGCGCTGCCAAGACAGTGTGGGGGAAGCGTTTTAGCGTCAGAGCTGGGCGCGGTATCTTCCCATGGGATCTTGAGAAGAGCTGTCCCAGTTCGGCAATCGGCCTGATTGGCGGGAGAGAAGGGCCTTGCGTCATGCTGCCCAAAGGAGATCTTCTCCCTGGAAGGAGTGTAGGAGGGGAAGATCAGCCTGTTCATAAAATTTTGCAGAAAAGCAGCTATATTGAGACCATATCTTGGGCATGTTCCACAAAGAGTTCGTAGAAGATTCAACATTTCTACAAAAAACAAGAGATTAGTATTGAAAAATTTGGTGTGTTTGCTGTATAATAAAACGGTAAATTCCATATAAAGGAGGAGACAGGATTGGATGTTCTTACCCGCTTGGAGATCTATAAGGACAATGCCAGTGTTGCCGAACAGGGATTGCTGGATTACATCCTGGCAAATCCGGATACAGCTGCAGAGTCCAGCGTACATGAACTGTCCCGCATGAGTTATTGTTCTGCATCCACCATTGTGCGCATGTGCCGGAAATTGGGCTTTGAGGGTTATCGCGACATGCGCATGGAGCTGCAGTGTGAGCTGGCAATTAGAAAAAAGGGCATAGAGCAGAAATTGCAGCAGTTGGAGGAGTCCGACGAGATGGGCGATATCATTCAAGGGGTTACCTATGATCATATTGCCTCCCTCGAAGAATCCGCCCGTCTGATCGCACCGGATACCCTTGCAAAGTGCGCAGATCTGCTGTCTGACAGCAAGTCTTTGCTGCTTTTTGGGCTTGGCGAATCCCGCCTTATAGCACAGAGTTTTTCCTGGAGAATGGGGCAGATGGGAAAGTCGTGCTCTTGCAGCTGCAGCGATGAAGTTCAAAATCAGTATGAAATGGCCGGAAAAGCCACAAGCGAAGATGTGGGTATCATCATCAGCTATTCCGGCGAAACAGAGGAAATGGTCCGCTGCGCTGAGCTCCTCCAGGAGCAGAAAACACCTGTCATTGCGGTAACCCGGAAGTATGACTCTCCTCTGTCGAAGGCAGCAACAGTTTGTCTGTATGTAAAAAACGAAGAACAGGACGGCTTGTTTCTACCGGCCCGTCTTGCTCAGCTGAATGCGCTGGATATTCTCTATACGGCGTATTCAGTCAGGAATAAGAAGGCGTCGGAGAGGCAGAACTGAAGGAATTGTCTGGGATCTGCGATGGATTCCCCTGAACGAAGACATAACACTGAAAAATGGTCCTCTTTGGTATTTGCCAAAGAGGACCATTTGTTGATCAGCACCTCATTGTGTGCTAAAAGGCAGCCATGATTTGTAAATTATTGGGAACAGCGGTGTACGGTAAAGTGCAATCAGACATGCACA
>CAZGAM010000226.1:0-3119 GCA_964523685.1 uncultured Oscillospiraceae bacterium
ATCCGTTAGAAACGTGCGCCGCCGGGCGCACCACCACCTCCAACTAAAAAAAACAGAGAGGCTGCGCCTCTCTGTTTTTTATGTAACCACTGGTGATCTTTCAGCTCCCCGGCCCTGTTAAATCAAGCCTTCGCCTTTTTCTTGTCCTGTTTGGCCTGCTTGGAGAAAGTGCTGATTCCTTCCACAATCAGGAAGATCGCCAGAATAACCATGGCAATCGCGATGACCAGCTGGAACCAGTTGCCCCACTCAGTGCCCGCCATGCAGAGCTTAAACAGCTGAGAAATACGGATGACCAAGAAGGTCAGGGTTGCTACCATCATGAAGATCATGGGGATGAAGAACATCTTGTTGTTCTTGCCAACCTCGCCGAGCCAGGCAGCCACAGCCATCAGTGCCAGGCCAGCCAGCAGTTGGTTCGCAGCGCCGAACAGGCCCCAGATAGCGCTCAGGCTCATGCCGCCCAGCAGGCAGCCTACAACCACCATAAAGACCGTTCCGGTCAGAGGATGGGCTAAGAATTTGCGAATGCCCGTGGCGTCTTTCCATGTCGCCTCACCCTTTTTCAGGAACAGCTCTGTGAACATGAAGCGGCTTAGACGGGTACCGGTATCCAGAGAGGTCAGTGCGAACACGGACACGGCCAAAGTCAGCAAAGTATAAATAACATTATAGACATGGCTGGCAGAGTCCAGGCTGAACATAGAAGCAATACCGGTAGCAAATGCCACTGCGGGAGAGCCGAATTCACCCGCCTGGTAGCGGCTAAATACCATACCGACAGCGATAAGGGAAACAACACCCAGGGCGGACTCAATCAGCATGGAGCCGTAGCCGATAGGCTTTGCATCTTTCTCGTTGGCCAGCTGCTTGGAAGAAGTACCTGTTGAAATCAGGGAGTGGAAGCCGGAGCAGGCGCCGCAGGCCACTGTGATGAACAGTGCCGGGAACAGGCTGCCCAGACTGGTATTCCAGCCAGTGAAGGCGGGCAACTCAAACTTCGCTGTTTTTCCGCTGATACCGGAGAAGAAAATACCGATCACAGCCACGCCCATCATACCGTACAGCAGGAAGCTGGACAGATAGTCACGAGGCTGAAGCATAATCCACACAGGGATCAGAGAAGCTACTGCAATGTAAATACCAATCAGGATAATCCAGGTGTTCCGGTTCAAAGCCATGCCGCAGTTCAGGCCAAGAACAATCGCAAGAACGATGCCCGCAATGCCGATGCAGGTGGCCGGAACTGTCTTCATGCCGGCCCGATTGGTCAGCAGACCATAGACAATAGCCAGAATAATGAAGATCACGGAAACCATAGCGGTAGTCTCATTGCCTGTAACGGTTCCTGTTGTAATGAAAGAAGCAGAATCCGACATAAAGGTACCGGCGACCACATTCACAAAGGATGCGATAACCATAATCAGTACCAACAGGGCAAAAAGAAGGAACAGCTTCTGTGCACGTGTTCCCATGGAATCCTTGATAATCTCGCCCACAGACTTACCACCATGGCGAACCGATGCAAACAGAGAACCAAAGTCCTGTAAACCGCCAAAGAAGATACCGCCAATTACGCACCACAGAAATACAGGCACCCAGCCGAATACGGAAGCCTGAATAGGGCCGTTAATAGGACCAGCACCTGCGATGGATGAGAAATGGTGCCCCATAAGAACGGCTGGTTTTGCCGGCACATAGTCTACACCATCCTCCATCTCCACCGCTGGGGTCTTTCTGCTGGGGTCAATACCCCATTGTTTTGCCAGCCAGGAGCCATAAGTTACATAGCCGATGACCAGCAAAACGATTGCCGCAACGATGATCAGAATAGCAATCATGATAACTCTCTCCTACCTTTGATTTAATATATTGCGAAAGAGCTTCTTCTGGTCCCGGCCCAGGCGGTTCGTGGTCAAAGTGCCGGAAGAGGTCTCTAGTGCAATCAGACGATAGTTGCTCCACCCCTGCAGACGGCAGCGGTAGCTTTTATAGTGTTTTATTTTCTTTACCGCATCCATGGCTTCCCTGGTGATATGATCCGCCAGAATAAAAAGGGACACATCGGAATTCCGATGGTAATTGTGGGGCTTGACATGGCCTATCCCCCGCTCCCAGGCGGTCTCATCCAACATTTTCAACTTTTCCAGGTCTACCGAATCCTCGACGGCAAAATAGATGTACTCATGGGAATCGGACTCTGAGACACGGGCCGATCGCACCAGTACATACTGCTCGCCGTGAGAATGGAAATGCGCTTCCGCCGCGAAGGGCGGTTCAACCCCATCCCGGAAGACATCATAATATCGCACATAGGAGTGCAGCAGCGACTCCAGCGCTTCCGAACCCGTCATCTCTCTTCACCCATTTAAATCGAATAATTGTTAGCAAACTGTCAACATCATCTTTTTTATTCTAGCGCCGCAGAGCAAAAAGTTCAAGGCCTTTTCCAAAATAAAACAAAAAATCAGTTCCTGCACAGGGCAAAACAGGCTCTTCCCTGGAAAGCGCCCAAACCGCTGGTTCCGTAAAAAAGCACAGGAACAGGCAAATCTGCCTCCCTGGTCCGGTTCTTTCTCAATCCAGAGCGGCAGAGTGCCTTCCCGGCAAGTTGTCCTCTGGCTGCAGGCAGAGGCTTTTTAACCAATCGTCCTTTTTTCTCAGACCGCTTTGCCAAACTGTGCCTCCGGTACTTTCTGCTTCAATTCCTCCATCAGAATTTGGGCAGCCCTCTTGCCGGGCAACTGAATCTGGGCCAGCTCCTGATCGCCTTCACCGCATATTACCAGGTTTTCCACTTCCAAATCCCCTCTCCCGCAGCAGAGTCTTGCCGGTACTGCCAGGACCCGGCGAAACAGACGATGGATATCATGGTAGGGGATATAATAGGTCTTCAGTCCCGCCTTGAAAAAAAGGCGAAGTTCTCCCAGTTTTATCTTTCCGATCTCTCTGGTTCCCTTGTACTCACTGGAGAGATCCTCCTCATTCACCACAGAGTCCGTAAGCGGATAGAATTTCATAAAAATCTCCTTATTCTCCTTCTTCACATCGGATATGCAGAAAACACTCCATGGATCTGCCGGTTCCCCACGAAATCAAACGATTCCCCTGGTTCTGAC
>CAZGAM010000227.1:0-3109 GCA_964523685.1 uncultured Oscillospiraceae bacterium
TCAGACTGTCTATATACTCCTTCGGCGTCTTCAGTGCCATATACGGATCCTCCCTTAGTCGTTGGCAAGGCCCATCAGCTCATCCCGGAAAATACGCCCATCCATGAGCTTCAGGTCATCTGCTATTTTGGGAACAAACTCCATCTGGTCCAGAACATCCTTCTGCAGATCCACCCCGGGGGCGATCTCAATGAGGGTGACGCCCTCCGGGCGCAGCTCAAAGACAGCCCGCTCGGTCACGTATAGGACCGGTTGATGGACCTTGTTGGCGTAGACGCCGGAGAAGGTGATCTGCTCCACCTTGTTGACGAACTTCTTCTTGGCTCCTTCCTGGGTGATGACCAGTTTTCCGTCTCTGCACTCGGTCTTCAGGCCCTTCGCGGTAAAGGTGCCGCAGTACACCACCTTTTTGGCGTTCTGGGTGATATCGATAAAGCCGCCGGCACCAGCCAGGCGGGTACCGAACTTGGACACGTTCAGATCTCCGTTGGGAGCGGTCTCCGCCAGACCCAGGAAAGCCACATCCAGGCCGCCGCCCTGATAGAAGTCAAACTGCACGTTATGGTCTAAAATAGCCATGGAGTTGGCAGCTGCCCCGAACTGGGTGCCGCCATAAGGTACCCCCGCGATGGAGCCGGCTTCCACCGTCAGCGTCATCTTATCGGAAATGCCCTCCTCGGCTGCCACATTGGCAATCTTCTCCGGCGCGCCGGTGCCCAGGTTTACAATGGCGTCCTGAGGCAGTTCCATCGCCGCCCGGCGGGCGATAATCTTCTTGGCATCCAGGGGTATGGGCGGAATGGCATCCACCGGGATGCGGAACTCTCCCGTCAGGGCCCCGTCATAGGGCATCCCCAGGCACTGCATGTTGTCCTCCACAGAGCCCACCACAATGGCATCCACATATATGCCGGGAATCTTCACCAGCTTGGGGTCCAATGTGCCGCCCTGCACGATCTTTTCCACCTGGACAATGACCTTGCCGCCGGAGTTTTTGGTCGCCTGGCACTGAGCCGTCACATCCAGAGGGCCGATCTCCCGGTGTACGGTGCAGTTGCCGTACTCATCGGCATAGGAGCCGCGGACAAAGCAGATGTCGATGGGAAATCCCTTGTACAGCAGCCTCTCCTCGCCTTCGATCTCAATGAGCTTGACCAGATCTTCCTTGGTGACGGCATTCAGCTTGCCGCCCTCGTTGCGGGGATCCACAAAGGTATACAGCCCTACATGGGTAATCGTGCCGATATTGTGGGCAGCAATATCCCGATACATATGAGTGATAACGCCCTGGGGCAGGTTGTACGCCTCAATTTTGTTGGCGAGAGCCAAATCCCCCAGCCTGGCCGCCCGGTCCCAATGGCCGCCAACCACGCGTTTGACCATGCCCTCATGGCCGTAGTGGTCGCCGCCGGTGCCGTCCCGGTGTCCCTGGCCGGCCGCGAAAAACAGCGTTAAATCCCGGGGATGGCCGGTCTCCAGAAAACGATTCTCCAGAGCCTTGGACAAGGCCTCCGGACAGGCACAGCTCACAAACCCGCCGGTAGAGACGGTATCGCCGTCCTGGACCATCATCGCCGCCTCTTCCGCGGTGATTATCTTCACTTTCTTCATCCCTATAACTCCTTACTTATTCTGAAACACAGCGGGACGCTTCTCCAGGAACGCCTTCATGCCTTCCTTCTGGTCCTCGGTAGCATAGCACATGGCAAAAAGTTCATTTTCCAGGGCAATACCGTCGTCAATATCCATCTGCATGCCCCGGTCAATGCAGGCCTTGGCATACTTTACGGCGATAGGCGCGTTCTTGGTAAAGCTCTTCGCCATGGCAAGGGCTTCCTCCATCAGCGCCTCCGGAGGATAGACTGCGTTCACCAGGCCGATGGCCAGCGCCTCATCCGCCTTCACATGGCGGCCGGAGAAGATGAGCTCCTTGGCCTTGGCAATGCCAATGCGGCGGGGCAGACGCTGTGTGCCGGAAAAGCCCGGCGTAATGCCCAGGCCCACCTCGGGCTGGCCGAAGCGAGCCTTTTCGGAAGCCAGAATAATATCACAGGCCAGCGCCAGCTCACAGCCCCCACCCAGAGCAAAGCCGTTCACCGCCGCGATGGTGGGAATTTCCAGTTTCTCAATCCGCCGCATAAGAGCAGAACCCCGCTGCCCCCACTTCCGGCCCTGGGCCAGATCCATGGGCTGCTGCTCTCCTATATCCGCTCCCGCTACGAAGGAGCGGCCCGCGCCGGTGATGATGAGAGCGCCCAGCTCGGCATCCTTCTCCACCTGGCCAACCAGGTCAAGCAGCTCCTCGATTACTTGGGAGTTCAGCGCGTTCAGCGCCTCCTGACGATCAATGGTAAGAATCCCAATATTCTCCTGCTTTTCAAAATGGATCGTCTTATCCATGCTATCCTTCCTCCAATTTTTTAGTCTGCCCGCCCGGAAACAGGCATATGAGGTGCCCCGATCGGTCTCTTCCCTCCAGGGAAAGATCCCTGACAGCACCTTAACATTATTATGATATCATAAAAAGAAAGAAAAATGCTTTGATTTTGCTGCCCTGGGAAAATTTTCTACTTCCTCACCAAACAAAGCTTTTCTTTTTTGTCAGATTAGCACAAATTCTTCGCCAACCTCTCTTCCCACAGTCCCAAACAGGGAGTGTTCTCCCGATTTTCCTCGCTGTATCCGTTCCAAAATTGGAACACCGCGCCGCGATTTGTGCCAAAATTGGCACTTGTACCAGCCCTTTGTCTGTGCTATAGTACCAATATTTCCTGCCTGCCGCCGCCTGATTTTACACAATTTCCTGCTTCCCTCCGGGATGAAAGCAGGATCTCAGAGGCAGAGCACACAGAAAGGGGATTTGTTTCAAAAATGGAACAGATAATGGAACAGATAGAAGAGCAGATTCAGTATCTGCAGACACGAAACAAAATGCTGGAAGCTTTTCTGGAGCACTCCGCCGATGCGATTCAGATCTCGGATCGAAACATGTCCACCATGTTTGTAAACCACGCCTATGAGGTACTTACCGGCATCAGCCGGGAGGAGCAGGAAGGGGTGCCGGTCAAGGATCTGGTAGAAAAAGGACTCATCTCTCCCTGCAGTGCCT
>CAZGAM010000228.1:0-3014 GCA_964523685.1 uncultured Oscillospiraceae bacterium
AAAAGAAATATTGAAGCGCTGCGATCATACGCTGCTCAAGCAGGAGGCGACTATGCAGCAGATCCGGAATTTATGCGATGAAGCCATTCGATATGAATGTGCATCCGTATGCATCCCGCCCTGCCATGTGGCCGGAGCAAAGCGTTATGTGGGCAGCAGGCTTCCCATCTGTACGGTTATTGGATTTCCCAATGGGTACAGCACCAGCTCGGTGAAAGCCTATGAAGCGAAAAATGCCATTCAAAACGGGGCGTCGGAGATTGACATGGTGATCAACCTCTCCATGGTCAAGGACGCCTGCTGGGATAATGTACTGAAGGATATCCTGGAAGTGCGGGATGCGACGGCAGGGTACATCCTCAAAGTTATAATCGAAACCTGTCTGCTGACCGAGGAAGAAAAGCTTAAAATGTGCGAGATTGTCTCCTCTACCGGAGCGGATTACATTAAAACATCGACAGGGTTCTCTACAGGCGGCGCTACCAGAGAAGATGTGAAACTTTTGCGGGAATGCTGCGGACCCCATGTGAAGGTGAAAGCAGCCGGTGGTATAGCGACACTGCAGGATGCAGAAGATATGATTAAGGTGGGTGCTGACCGCCTGGGAACCAGCCGTATCGTAAAGGCAGCCATGGAATTAGAGAAAAAGGGAGAAACATTAGACCGGGAAGTATCCCCTTCCTCGATCCCGGAAGAGGATAACAAGCCGGAGGGCAATCAGACCGGCGTGGAAGAATAATCAGGGGTAAGTCTTGCTGAATAACGCAGCGGCTGAGACCGGGCAGGAGTGCTTTGTACATCCGCGAGAAAATTCGTTCTTGCGATGCATCGGGGCAGAAAAAATTGGGGCTTAAAGATTGACAAAACAGCAAATCAATGCTATAGTTTAGCATGCGATGAAGAAGGACGCATTGGGTATCCGTCCTCGCCCGGCCGCAAGCATGCGAGCTGAGGCAGCAAACCAACTCTCATAAGAGAATTGTACTGCGCGGATACTGACTGTATCCGCGCATTGTATTTATTTAAAGGAGGTGTTCTGGCAATAGCGAACTTTACACATCCAGTGAATAGGGATATTCACGAACCGCAGGTACGCCTGATCGGTGAAGATGGCGAGCAACTGGGAATTATGTCCTCTGATGAGGCGATGAAGATCGCGGAGGATCACTGATTTGACTTGGTGATGATCTCACCAGCCGCAAAGCCGCCGGTTTGCAAAATCATGGATTATGGTAAGTACCGTTTTGAGCAGGCCAAGCGCGAAAAAGAAGCCAAAAAGAACCAGCACGTCATCGAGGTCAAGGAGATTCGTATGTCCCCTTCCATAGGGGAAAACGATTTCTTAGTGAAACTTCGCAATGGCCAGAAGTTCCTGGCTGAGGGAGACCGTCTGAAAGTGACGGTTCGCTTCCGCGGCCGTGAGATGGCGCACACGGAGCTTGGCAAACAGTTATTGGATCGGTTTGCAGAGGAGTGCGCTGAGATCTCGAAAGTGGATAAAGGGGCGAAACTGGAAGGGCGCCTGATGACGGAATTTCTCTCTCCCAAGCCCCAGACGCAAAAGAAGCAGAATAAGCAAGAAAAATCGAAGGAGACGAATAAGTATGCCGAAACTGAAGACTCACAGCGCGTCTAAAAAGCGCTTTTCTTTAACGAAAAACGGCAAAGTGAAGCGGGCCCATGCCTATAAGAGCCATCTTCTCAACGGTCACGGCAAAACTACGAAGCGCAAGCGCGGTCTGCGGAAAGGCGCTTATGCGGACAGCACGAATGCCGCCACTGTGAAGCGTATGATTCCGTATAAATAAGGAGGTTCAGGTCATGGCACGGATTAAGGGCGCAATGATGACGCGCAAGAGAAGGAATAAGATCCTGGGAATGGCCAAAGGGTACTGGGGCAGCAAGTCCAAGCACTTCAAGATGGCCAATCAGGCAGTGATGAAGAGCCTCCGCTATGCGTATGTAGGGCGCAAACAGAGAAAACGTGATTTCAGGAAGCTGTGGATCACCCGCATCAGTGCTGCCTGCAAACTCAATGGAATCAATTATTCTCAATTCATGCATGGATTGAAGCTTGCCGGCATCAATATGAACCGAAAGATGCTTTCGGAGACGGCTATACATGATCCAGGTGCTTTTTCGGCTCTGGTGGAGAAAGCAAAGGCAGCGCTTCAGGGGTAAACATAGGCTGCCACAGGAAAAACGGAGTACAGGCCAGGTCTGTACTCCGTTTTTTTTTTTGGTGCTCTATAAAACTGCGGCTTTTGGCAGGATTGAGCCGCTTCTTGGCAGCATGATTACATTTTGTCTGAAATTGCATTAATGCAGGAAGTGCATACATTTTTTCCTTTATATTTGATGAGATTTTTAGGGCTGTTGCAAAAGATGCAGGATGGTTGATATTTTTTCAGCATGATTGTATCGTCAAGAACCGTGATTTCCAGGGCATCACGTTCTGCTATATCCAGTGTGCGGCGTAGTTCTATGGGTAAGACAACGCGGCCAAGTTCATCTACTCGACGGACGATTCCAGTTGATTTCATTCTTTCCCCCTTCAAACAATCTAATAATATGAAAACGAGACACTAGGTTAACAAGGAAACGGAGCATTGGACAGAGCACGGGAAAATGAGGTAAGGATTTTCAGGAGCTGCAGTCTTGCTCGAACCTGCATTCATGGGCGGCAAAACGTGTATTACATGGATTCAGGAGCTGAAACGCCTAAAATCCCCAGTGCATTCTCCAGGACCTGCCGGGTAGCTGCGGCGAGGGCCAGACGGGCCTGAGCAGTATCCCTGGACTCACCCCGTATGCGGCAGGCGTTGTAGAATTTGTGGAAACGGGAAGCTACTTCAGAGCAGTAGCGGTTGATGCGGGAGGGGTCCAACTCCTCCGCGGCGCTGCAAATTTCACCAGGAAAAGCTGCCAGAGAGCGGATGAGATCCCGTTCCTGGCCGGTGGTAAGAACGGATGCATCTGCCTGGGCCGGTACAGTCAGACCATCCTCTGCCAGA
>CAZGAM010000229.1:0-2999 GCA_964523685.1 uncultured Oscillospiraceae bacterium
GCTCTCCTCCCACCCCTTAAAAGGAGTGGGTTCCCGAGCCTGGTAGCTTTATGAATGAGAAAATTGCTGCCCTGAATGGACAATTTGAATCAGACCTTCAGGCAGCTGCCAGTGCTCTTGAGCTGGAAAATATACGCATTTCCTACCTTGGCAAAAAAGGAAGCGTAACGAGCATCCTTAAGTCCATGGGCAGTCTCAGCGGCGAGGAACGCAGGCAGCTCGGCCAAGAAGTAAATACATGTAAGGACCGCTTTGCCCAGCGAATCGCGGAGCGCAAACAGGAGCTTGAGAAAATAGAACTTCAGAGACAGATTGACTCTCTCGATGAGTTCGATCTGTCTTTGCCGCCCCAGCTGGACAGGGGATCCTATCATCCCATTACACTTGTGCAGAGACAGTGTGAAAAAGTATTCCAGTCCATGGGTTTTACAGTTGAGGACTATAAAGAAGTTGTCAGCGACTACGAATGTTTTGAATCGTTGAATATCCCTCCATTTCATCCTGCGAGGGACATGCAGGACACGTATTATCTGGAAAATGGGCAGCTTCTCAAATCTCAGACTTCCGCAGCGCAGAATGCCATTTATCGAAAATACAGGACGGCTCTAATCGAACAGGGAATCCCTATCAAGGCAATCTTTCCCGGCAGGTGTTTCCGCAATGAGGCAACGGACGCCTGCCATGAGAACACCTTCTTCCAGATGGAAGGGGTTATGGTGGACAAAAATATTTCCATCTCCAATTTGATTTTCTTCATGAAAACCATGCTCTCAGAAGTTTTTAACCAGGACATTCGAGTCAGACTGCGCCCGGGATTTTTCCCCTTCGTGGAACCTGGTTTTGAGCTGGATATCAACTGTCTGATCTGCGGCGGTGTAGGCTGCCCCTCCTGCAAACACAGCGGATGGCTGGAACTGTGTCCCTGCGGCATGATCCACCCGGAGGTATTGCGTATGGGCGGGATTGATCCGGAGGAATATACCGGCTTTGCCTTCGGTCTTGGGCTAACACGTCTTGCTATGATGAAATACGGCATCAAAGACATTCGTGACCTGAATGGCGGAAGTCTGGCCAGTATGAGTCAGTTCACGGATGACGAATAGAGAGGAGCGTTCGACTATGTTTATTTCAATGAATTGGATCTCTGACTTTGTCGATCTCTCCGATCTGGATAAAAATACCCTGATTCACCAATTCTCCCTCTCCACTGCGGAGGTAGAAAACGAAATCTTTTATAAGGGGAGCGATATCTCCGGCGTCGTGGTTGGTCAGATTCTTTCGGCGCAGGAACATCCTCAATCCAAAAAACTTCATCTTCTAAAGGTGGATGACGGCGGAACGAATCCTGTCGATGTCGTATGCGGCGCACCGAATGTTCGGGTGGGGATGAAGACTGCTTTTGCCCGGGTTGGGGCACAGCTGGGTGACACGACCATTTCGTCACGACCTCTTGCCGGTTACCCTTCCAACGGGATGTGCTGCTCCGAGAAAGAGCTGGGCATTAGTGACGATCATTCGGGAATAATGGAAATAACGGATGACGTTCCCAACGGAACAGATCTCAAGGATCTATATGATATCGACGACATTATTTTTGAAGTAGACAACAAATCCATTACCAATCGTCCCGATTTATGGGGCCATTATGGAATCGCGCGGGAATTCGCTACCCTCGCCGGCAGAGAACTGAAGCCGCTGGAAATTCAGGATTTATCTGTATACGACGGTCTCCCCAAAATCGATTGTAAGATTCTGGATCCTCTCTGCCAGCGCTACAGCTGCCTGCAGGTGGAAAATATCCACAAAAATATCAGCCCGGTAAACATGCGCATCCGGTTGTACTACTGCGGGATGAGGGCTATCAATCTTCTGGCTGATCTGACCAACTATCTGATGCTGGAAATGGGTCAGCCCATGCATGCTTTTGACTCCCGGAAGGTGGGGAAAATCCGGATCCGCCGCTTCGAAACCCCTTTTTCCTTCCAAACGCTCGATGGAGTTGATAGGCACATCGATGAAAACACTCTTATGATCTGCAATGATGAAACCCCGGTTGCAATCGCAGGCATCATGGGAGGTCTCGACTCAGAAATTGTTCCGGATACGACCAGTTTAACGCTGGAGTCCGCCACATTTGACCCTGTGTCCATTCGAAAATCTACCGTCCGCCTGTCCCACCGTACGGACGCCTCCATGCGTTATGAGAAAAGTCTGGACCCGGAGATGACAGTTCCCGCCATCGGGCGGTTCATGAAACTGCTTCTGGATGCGGATCCCGACGCAAAAGTGACCTCGTGTCTTACGGATGAATACGCTTTTCATTATCCGAAGGTGGAACTGGTATTCGATCAGGCCTATGTGGACCGCTATACAGGCATCTCCATCTCCAAGGATACCATTGTCCGCACCCTCTCCTCCCTCGGTTTCACTGTTTCTGCGGCAGGAGATACCTTCCATGTCAAAGTTCCCAGCTGGCGCGCTACGAAAGATGTAACCATAAAGGCAGATATTATCGAAGAAATTACCCGCATCTATGGATACGATAACTTCGATGTGCACACCGCAGTATCTCCTCTGTATCCGGTGCGTCCAACCTGGGAAAAAACGGTGGAAGATAAGTTGAAGGACCTGCTGGTCAAGAGGTTCTCCCTGCATGAGCTGCATTCCTATGTGTGGGCGTATTATGATGAGTATAAGCGTCTGGGACTGGAGGTAGAGGAGAATGTGGATCTGGCCAATGCGACCAATCCGAATCTGCGGACCCTTCGCCGTTCCATCATCCCGACCCAGCTGTGTCAGGTAAAGCAGAACACAGGATATGCCCCCTCGTTTGGGATATTTGAGATTGGCCGCGTGGTAGACGGCTTGGACGAGGATGGTCTTTGCCGCGAGCAGAAAAAGCTTGCCGTCACCCTTTTCAGCAAAACTGAAAGTCTGCCATCCCTGTATTTCCATCTGCGGGATATGGCTGCGGTGATGTTCGACGAACTCTGCCATCA
>CAZGAM010000230.1:0-694 GCA_964523685.1 uncultured Oscillospiraceae bacterium
CGCAACAGCACGGAAGTACTCGATTCCCTACGCGTACAGGTTCATGGCACCGATGCGGTCATCATTTGAACGGTACCCGCAGGAGCGGCAGCAGAACGCATGGATACTCCTGTTCCGGTTGCCTTTCGGTATGCCCGTACTTCGGGCACCTCTGGCCGGTATACCGGGGATCAACGATGAGAACATCGTCGCCATGCAGGGCTGCCTTGTATTCGATCTTTTTGCAGGAGATCGCAATATGCCCAGCTGACTGTTTCGTAGCGGCTCCTTCAGGGCCACCCGATCGGTCGCCCCGCGGACGCCCGCAAGATCCTCCAGCACGAACAGAATGCCTTCGACACACAATGGTTGACATCCTGCATCCAACGGTTTTCCCGTGAGCCGATCTGTTCGGGCCTGTGTCTTACGGACGGTGTCTGCCTTCTCTGCAGATCCCGGCGGAGAGTCTTTAGTGCGCACGCTTCTGCTTCCCGGCCCTCCCGGGGTAAAACTCGGATTTCCCGCTGCTGTCATACGTGGCCGCCAGGAAGTTGATCCCGAGGTCGACGCCTTCGACATTCTTCTCGCCGGCAGCATCGAGATCCGGGTAATTGCGGGTCACAACAACATCCAGGTACCACCTGCCATGCTTCGTGGTCAGCTTCGTGGTGACGAACTACCAGGTCCCGTCGTAATAGTTCTCCATACCCTTCAT
>CAZGAM010000230.1:704-2969 GCA_964523685.1 uncultured Oscillospiraceae bacterium
GCTGGCATCAGGCCTCACCTCACTTCATACACAATATAGCCAAAGAAGGCTGGATCTCAAGACCTTCGCGAGAAATCAGAAAAAACAAGGCATTCCTCCCTTGTACCAGAGTAAGGGGCGTCCTGCCAGGAATCTTGTGCAGAAAGCAACGACCGGAAATACAAAGAGCACAAAAACGATCCTGCATCATCCGGAAAAGTATCACGTTGGCTGCGCAATCAAGCTGGGAGTTACAATATCAGAACAGAACAGATCTTGACCCTTCGCTCTATATGTACTTCCGTCTTCGGGAACTTTAAAGGTGAGCCATCGTATGACTTGCCGTGTTTGCGCCACCAAAAAAAGGAAGAACTCTCAGAAACCGTATCTCTTTTTCTCTTTTGTTCCCAGTGTAAGGACAATATAGACCATTGCCCATTTTTTCTGTTTTTTGAAAATAAGAGCAATATAGTGGTTGACTTTCAAAAAAGATGTCACTATAATTCAATTACGAGAAACTGATAAAATGTATAAATTCCCGTAGTGAGGAAAGCGATATGGAACCGATCAAACGAGATATATACTTGAACCGTCTCATTGAACGAAAAGAAAACGGTCTGATAAAAGTGGTTACCGGCATCCGCAGATGCGGAAAATCCTATCTGCTTTTCAAGCTGTATTATGAGTATCTGCTGGCTTCCGGCATAGATGCTTCCAGGATCATCACCGTTCCTTTGGATGATATCGATTACGAGTCCCTGCGAGACAGCAAAAAGCTAAGCTCTTATATCAAACAGCGAATTACCGATGATGGCCAATGGTATGTTTTTTTAGATGAAATTCAGCTCTGCAAAGATTTTGAAGCGGTTCTCAACGGTCTGAACAGGCGCGGGAACATGGACATTTATGTTACAGGCAGCAACTCCAGGTTTCTCTCTTCTGATGTGTTGACAGAATTTCGCGGCCGTGGAGATGAGGTCCGGGTTTACCCCCTGTCCTTCTCTGAATATGTATCCGCCTATCCGGGTGATGATCCATATGTTGCGTGGATAGATTATTATACCTATGGCGGGCTGCCGCTGATCCTGAGCAGGAAAACGGATGAACTCAAATCCAAGTATCTCATTGACCTGTGCAAAGAACTCTATTTGAAAGATATAGAAGAACGGCACAATTTGCGGGGGGACAATGTGATGGCAGCACTGGTCAATGTCCTGGCCTCGATGGTAGGCTCCCTGGCGAACCCGACCAAACTGGCGAATACTTTCCGCACAAACGGAATACATGTAAGCGACAAAACCATAGGGGCATATATCGAATATTTACTGGATGCCTTCTTCATCAGCAAAGCGGACCGCTATGACATTAAAGGGAAAAAATATATTGCCTCTCCCTCAAAGTATTATTTTACAGACGTTGGTCTTCGAAATGCCCAGCTGAATTTCCGGCAGCAGGAAGAAAATCACATTATGGAGAATATCCTCTATAACGAACTGCTTATCCGCGGGTTTAATGTAGATGTTGGTGTTGTAGAGCATTCGGACAGAGATCCGGACAATAAGATGGTAAGGAAACAGCTGGAAGTGGATTTTGTCTGCAACCGCGGCAGCCAGCGGTACTATATTCAGTCTGCCTTTGCCATACCAGACGACGAAAAGCTGCAGCAGGAACAAAAATCCCTGATAAATATTGGTGACTCTTTCAAGAAAATCATCGTAGTGAAGGATCGGATCAAATTGTGGCGAAGCGAGAAAGGCATCTTGGTAATGGGCATCATGGATTTTCTTCTAAATCCCAACAGCCTGGATTTGTAAACGGGGAGAAAAGGCTTTGGCATTCCAGGAGAAACGTCCTGAGCCGTCTCGCCAAAATGATGGGAAAGAAAAGGGGCTCATGGTTTCCGGTCTTTGTGATGTAACTACCGGAAGCCGCGCGAAAAAATAAAGCAGGGCGGACACGTTCACCGTACTCGGGAAACGTGCCATGAACAGTCCAAGGAAGAATGCGGCTGAACGCCTTCGGCTGTACCGCCCCCAACGGCTCTGCGCAATCTGTTTTCCTTTCTTTGCACCAGGGGGGATCTGTTATCCCGAAATCGGGATAACAGAACCGAGCGTACCGGTCTGGTACTCGGCTCCTCCCTGGTAAACGCCAGCATTTCTGTCGGCGCTGAACGTGTTGTTTTCGGTCATCCTCCTACCAATAAGCGCCCCTGCTTCCCCTTCGTGTTTCCCACTGTCTCTCCGCAGGCGGCCGTTGCCACAGCAACGTTTTGTGCTTTCTTTC
>CAZGAM010000231.1:0-2134 GCA_964523685.1 uncultured Oscillospiraceae bacterium
CCGGACTGCTGATCCCGCAGAATCGTCCCTTTGGGAACTCGCAAAATGACATCGGTCCCATCTTTGCCGGAGCAGCGCTTGCCCTGACCGGGCATGCCATCCGAGGCAGTAAATTTTCTTTTGTAGCGAAAATCAGCCAGGGTGGACATGGAAGGGTCTACCTGTACGACAATATCTCCACCCCGGCCCCCGTCTCCTCCGTCCGGACCGCCGGCAGCTACATATTTTTCCCGATGGAAGGTAATCGCTCCCTGGCCACCTTTGCCGGCTTGGACAGTGATGGGTACTTTATCAATAAAATCCATAACAACACCTATTTAATAAGAAAGGGACGGTTCACACCGTCCCTTTTCCAACAAAGTATTACTGCTGCACTTCGTATACGGAGACTTTTTTCCGGCCAGCACCGTAGCGCTCATACTTCACCACTCCATCAGACTTGGCAAACAGGGTATCGTCACCGCCAATGCCCACATTCGTGCCAGGGTGGATTTTCGTACCGCGCTGACGGACAAGCACATTGCCGGCCAGTACAAACTGGCCATCTCCACGCTTGGCCCCCAGACGTTTGGAATTGCTGTCCCGACCGTTCTTGGTGGAACCGCCGCCTTTTTTATGTGCCATGAAAAATCCCTCCCTATTCGCTGATAGCGCTGATCTCAACCTTGGTATACGGCTGACGATGGCCCTGCGTTTTTCGATAGCCCTTCTTGGGCTTCATATGATACACGCGAATCTTCTTGTTCTTACCCTGCTTGACCACCGTACCGGTAACGGTTCTGCCCTCAATATAGGGAGTGCCGAAGGTATTCTCGCCCTCTCCTGTGACAGCAAGAACCTTGTCAAAGGTGATGGAGGCACCCGCCTCCGCGTCCAGCTTTTCCACGAAGATCACGTCTCCGGCTGTGACACGGTACTGCTTGCCGCCGGTTTCCACAATGGCGTACTTCATGTGTTCTGCTTCCTTCCTTTCGGGCTCGCTCTCCCGGGTGTGGGCCTGTGGCCCAGCTTTTTTACCCTTTCAACGCGGCAATCAAATTTTATCATGAAATAATGAGTCTGTCAACCTGGAAATTTCCATCAAAACGATGTTTCTGTCTGCCGGCAGTAGAGAATGTTGGGTGCTCCTGGTTTGAAGGACCGATTCCAGCATTATCCCGGGCCATACCGGGGGTTGCCCCCGTTTTTGATGCCTGGCGGAAACGCTGCCTGGTAGGATCTATTACCGATGGAGGAAAGCCAGGTCTTTTCCCTCTTTTCCGGTGATGTGCTCCGGAAGAAGCTCGAAACAGGCAAGGCGGGGCAGCTCGCTCTCGATCTCCATTTGTACTTTTTGGGCATCGGGGAGAAAGCGCATGCCCAGTTCATAGGCGGCCTCCTGCAGGGCCTGGCCCTCCAAAAGGTGAACCCGGCCGAAAACAATCACGCTTTGGTACAGATCCGTGAGTTTTTCCGCACAGATCTCGTCTTTTCCAATGACGCAGAAGCATACCTTCTCCTGACGTTTCATGGCGTCATATTTATAGCCTTCTTTGGCCCCGTGAAAGAGGATGCGGCCCCGGGTATAGACATAATTGACCGGGACGGCATAGGGATATCCGTCGTCCCCGTTTACCGCGAGAACGCCGGTGGTCCCGTTTCGAAGGATCTGCTCTGCCTCGGAATCGGACAGCTGCTGGCGGGTTCGGCGCATGGGACGGAACATGTGTTACCCCTCTACAAGGGCTTTGGTGTCCCGGGCGATGACCAGTTCCTCATTGGTGGGGATAACCATGAGTTTCACTTTGCTGTGGAGATGAACCGGTCCCCGCCCCGCTTTGCATTGCAGTCCGGGCAGAGCTCAGCGCTCAGGTAGGTGAGGTAGCTGCAGATGGCAGCTCTTACAGCTGCGTCATTTTCTCCCACACCGGCCGTGAAGATGATGCCGTCCACGCCGTTCATGGCGGCGGCATAGGCGCCGATCGTTTTGGCCACAGAGTAGGAGAACATCTCCAGGGCCAGGGCGGCTCGGTCGTTCCCCTCAGTGGCCGCTTTTTCCAGATCCCGAAAGTCAGAGCTGACACCGGATACGCCCAGCATGCCGGAGGCTTTGTTCAGCTCATTTGTGATGGCTGCAATATCTTTCCCGGTATTT
>CAZGAM010000231.1:2144-2949 GCA_964523685.1 uncultured Oscillospiraceae bacterium
GATAGGAGGGAATCGACACGTCGATATCTCCGCAGCGGGTGCCCATGGGCAGTCCGGCGATGGGCGTAAAGCCCATGGAGGTATCTACACATTGGCCGCCGCGGATGGCACACAGGGAGCTTCCGTTACCCATATGGCAGGAGATGAGCTTCAGCTCCTCCAGGGGTCTTCCCATGAGAAGAGCAGCCTGACCGGAGACATAGCGGTGGCTGGTGCCGTGAAAGCCATAGCGACGCACTTTGTATTCATGATAATACTCATAGGGAATGGCGTACATGAACGCCTTGCCGGGCATGGTCTGATGGAAGGCTGTGTCAAATACGGCTACCTGGGGGATGGTTCCCATGACCGCCTTACAGGCGTTGATGCCGGTGATGTTGGCAGGATTGTGGAGCGGCGCCAGGGGTACGCACTCGGCTATGGCGTCCATCACTGCGTCATCAATCAGCACGGAAGAGGCAAATTTTTCTCCCCCGTGGACAACCCTGTGCCCGACGGCTCCGATTTCTCCCATGGAGGCTACCACGCCATATTCGTCACTGGTCAGTTTTTCCAGCACCGCCGCGATGGCTTCCGTATGGGTAGGCATGGGTACATCTTCGTCAAAAACCGGCTTTCCATTTTGAGGCTGGTGCTTTAAATGGCCGTCTATGCCGATACGCTCGCACAGCCCCTTGGCGAGCAAAGTCTCTTGCTCCATATCCAGAAGCTGGTACTTAAGAGAGGAGCTGCCACAGTTGATCACAAGAATTTTCATCAAAACTTTTGGCAGGATACCCCTTGTTCTATAACAAGGGGAGGAATG
>CAZGAM010000232.1:0-2872 GCA_964523685.1 uncultured Oscillospiraceae bacterium
CGGCGTGACCCTCTCCTTCGTAGAGAGCCAGATCCGGGGCGGTCTGGAAGGGATCTCAGCGGAAGAGATGAAAAAAGTAGTGATCGCCTATGAGCCGATCTGGGCTATTGGCACAGGCCGGACCGCCACAGCGGAGCAGGCACAGGAGGTGTGCGGCTTCATTCGCCAGGTTTTGGAAAAACTGTACGGCCCGGAGCTTGCCAAGAGTGTGCAGATCCTGTACGGCGGCAGCATGAACGGGAAGAATGCCCCGGAACTGCTGGCACAGCCGGATATTGACGGAGGTCTCATCGGAGGTGCCAGTCTGAAGGTGGAATTTGCGGATATAATTGGTGCGGCTAATGAGTAAAAAACCTGTTGTTCTTCTGATTATGGATGGCTTCGGCCTGGCACCGGCGTCGGAGTACAACGCCATATCCGTGGCCAATACCCCGGTGCTGGATGATTTGCTCTCCCGCTACCCCCATACCCAACTGCAGGCCAGCGGGGAAGACGTAGGTCTTCCCGCCGGCCAGATCGGCAACTCGGAAGTAGGGCACACCAATATCGGTGCCGGTCGGGTGGTATTTCAGCCGCTGCCCCGCATTACCAGGGCCGTGGAGGATGGGAGCTTTTTCCAGAACAGCGCCTATGGGGAGGCGATGGACGAGGCTGCCCGGACGGGACATCCTGTCCATGTACTGGGACTGCTCTCCGATGGAGGTGTGCACAGCCACATCCGCCACATCTTTGCCCTGGTGGAGATGGCAAAACAGCGGGGCGTGAAACAGTGTTATGTCCATTGCTTCCTGGACGGACGCGATGTACCGCCGTCCTCCGGCAAGGGGTATGTGCAGCAGTTGCAGGATAAGTGTGCAGAGCTGAATTACGGGCGGATTGCCACAATCCAGGGCCGCTTCTGGGGTATGGACCGGGATAAGCGCTGGGAGCGTCTGGAGAAGGGCTATCGGGCCATCGTATGCGCGGAGGGGATACAGGAGCCCGACGGCGTTAAGGCGGTGGCGGACAGTTACGCCGCCGGCGTGACAGATGAATTTGTCGAGCCTGTTGTCTGCGACCCGGCAGGCGTTATCAAGGCAGGAGACAGTGTGATCTTCGCGAACTTCCGGCCGGATCGGGCCAGGGATGACCTGGGCGCTGATGAAAAGCGATTTTGACGGCTTTGTTCGTCCCAGAGGATTCCTGCCCTTGCATTATGTGTGCACGGCCCAATATGACGAGACCATGAAGGAACTGCCCATCGCGTTTCCGCCGGAGACGCTGGAAGATACCTTCGGGGAGATTGTCAGCCGGAACGGGATGACTCAGCTGCGCATCGCGGAGACGGAAAAATATGCCCATGTGACCTTTTTCTTCAACGGTGGTGTGGAGCGGACTTACCCGGGAGAGGACCGGATTCTGGTTCCATCCCCCAAAGAATATGCCACCTACGACCTGATTCCCCAGATGAGTGCCTGCGAAGTAACGGACAAAGCCACAGCAAGCATCGAGTCCGGCCAATATGACACCGTGATTATGAACTTGGCCAACTGTGATATGGTGGGCCACACGGGGGTCATGGAGGCAGCGGTGAAAGCGGTTGAGACGGTAGATGCGTGTGTAGGGAAAGTCTGGCAGGCGGTTCAGAAAATGGCCGGCATCCTGCTGGTAACAGCTGACCACGGCAACGCCGACAAAATGCGGGCGGAGGACGGCACTCCCCATACAGCTCATACCACCAATCCGGTCCCGTTTATTCTATGCGGTGCGGGTGACAGAGAGCTGAAGACGGGTCGGCTGGCCGATATCACCCCTACCATGCTGACATTGATGGGACTTGAGCAGCCTGCTGCGATGACAGGTGAATGTCTCATCGTCAAATAAATAAAAAGTGAGTGCATTATGAAAGATTATTATGAGATTATTGATGTAAAAGGTCTGGAGATCCTTGACTCCCGCGGAAACCCCACGGTGGAGGTAGAGGTAACCCTGGATGATGGTACAGTGGGCCGTGCGGCAGTGCCTTCCGGCGCTTCAACCGGCGTGCACGAAGCCTGCGAGCTGCGGGACGGCGATAAGAGCCGCTACCTGGGCAAAGGCACTCTCACGGCAGTGAACAATGTGAACGTGAATATTTCGTCAGCACTGATTGGACGGAACGCTCTGGATCAGGTGGCTATCGACCAGTCTCTCATCGATCTGGATGGCACGCCCAATAAGACAGAACTGGGGGCCAACGCCATGCTGGGCGCCAGTCTCGCCACTGCCCATGCGGCTGCGAATGCACTGGGTCTGCCGTTCTATCAGTATGCCGGCGGATGCAATGCGAAGACCCTTCCTGTTCCCATGATGAATGTTCTCAACGGCGGCGCCCACGCCACCGGCTCCAATGTGGATATTCAGGAGTTCATGATTATGCCTGTTGGCGCTCCCAATTTCCGGGAAGCTCTCCGCTGGTGCGCAGAAGTGTTCCACACCTTGAAGAAGGTTGTTCCTGCCTCCGGCGTGGGAGACGAGGGCGGCTATGCTCCCAATCTGGACAGCGACGAGGATGCGCTTAAGGCTCTGGTTACGGCTATTGAAAAGGCCGGTTATAAGCCGGAAAAAGACTTCCGCATTGCCATCGACTGTGCTGTTTCCGACTGGTATGACGCGGATAAGAAGATCTATCATCTTCCCAAGCGGGGAATTGATATGACCGCATCGGAACTGGTCGAGATGTATAAGGGCTTTGTGGAAAAGTATCCGATTATCTCCATTGAAGACGGTCTGGGCGAGGACGACTGGGAAGGCTGGAAGCTGATGACCGACGAGCTGGGAGATAAGATCCAGATCGTGGGCGATGATCTGTTCGTCACCAACGTAGAGCGGATCAAGATGGGCATTGAGAAGA
>CAZGAM010000233.1:0-2806 GCA_964523685.1 uncultured Oscillospiraceae bacterium
AAAATGCGGGTCGTTGCCGTCAACGTTGAGCAAGTAGGAGCTTTCATTGAAAGCGTAGTCACCGAAAATCACCGCGAAATCAGAACCAAAGCCTGTGACTTCCAGCCAATCCGTCTCATAGCTAATGCCGTTGTCCGTGACAGTGCCATATACCACGTCATCCAGAAGGATCGGCGCTTCCTTCGGCGCTGTCTCCAAACGGTTGTAGAAGTTAACAGCTGCCACAGAAACATCATCGTGGAGTTTGAACTTCACGAAAAACCGTGTAGTATCGTCCTCCTGCAGCTGCGAGTACTGAACATCTTCCAGAAGCTCCGGAGCCTTCGTGTCAACGGTTATGTCCGTAATCCAGCTGGATCTCTCATTGTTTGCCTCATGCTTATCATAATCCAGTGTGGCTTCTATATCAAGGCTGACTTTTGTGCCGTCCGCCAGAGTATTGCCATCAACGTCTGTCAGCTTATATGGATTCAGTCCGTACCATGACAGCACGGTGGGAATGATCTGTTCATAAGACTCTTCATAATAACTTTTTGCCACATGGTGCAGCACTGCCGGATAGAAATTAGGATCGCCCAGATCATTCCCGTTTGAATCCTTCCAGGAGATCGTTAAGTCCGCTGCGTTCCGCAGCAGGGAGACATAAACATCATCTATATAGTCCGCATAGCCATCACCGTCCGGACTTAGCGATATATGGGCGGGATCGAACGGCTCAGAGGCATCGTAGGGATTCATTCCAGGCAACCAGGCACTGGCAAGTCCCATATAGTTGGTCCACAGCATATTGACATACTGGCTAGCGGGAGGATCTTCTGTCGGCTCATGCTCTTCCTGCTGGAAATAAGGCTGCCAGTAGAACCCACCGTCTATAATAGGTGCTCTGGTCCAGTCTCCATAAAACCCCATGAATGGCAGGGAGAGATCTACCACAGACTCGTCTCCTCCCTTCAGAAGGATAAAGCCTTCCACGTAGATACCATTGGCAAAATGCCTGTTAATCCATGTCGTATCCGCATCATTCAGACTGATGGACACGGAGACTGTTCTGGTTGAATGAGCAGGAATCTCAACATTGTTGATCGCCCAGAGATCTATATTGGCGCCGTTATGGTCTGTGCGCTGTTTCTGCACGAGTTCGTCCAGATACGCCTGCACATCCTCTTTATCGTCTGTTCCGTCTTTCAGAACATCATACTGAAGCCCTGCGCCTGATTGCTGCTGATCCTTGCCTTCTGTTATCCGCCAGAGCAAATAGGAGTCGTGAGAGTTAATTTTTTGATTCCTGTTATAATCGTAAATCATCCCGGTAGTGTCATCCACTCTTATCCCAACTCCGGAACTCAGCTTTCTCGGCGTCAAAGACATAAACTCCACACCTGGGTGATTCGGATCTCCAGTCACATCTTCTGTCTGAAGCGAAGAGGACAGTGTATAGGACACCGGTTTATCCCCGAAGTTCTGAATATCGAATGTGAACTCATACACTCCGCTGGCGTTATCACCAAGTTCCGCCTTGGGCACATCCATTCCGGGTACGGAAAGCACCACCTTTGAGCTGATTGCCTTGCTGGCGTTGGCAAGGCCCGCGCCTTGGTTGCGGGGAGAGAAGTACACCCCGTTCCCGTTGTACACCAAAGGCTCTGCGGTACTCACAAGAAGAGAGCTGACCAGCTTTTTCTGTTCCTCCACAGTCAAATTCGGAAATTGATTCTTTACGTACTGGAGAACCAGCGCGGATATTCCGGCGATATTCGGTGCGGCCATACTGGTTCCGTCTAGGCTCTCATACCCGCCGCCATCCACGGTTGAATAGATCCTTGATCCTGGTGCTGTAATATCCGGTTCCAGGTGCAGATCCGGAGTAACTCCCCAGGAAGAGAACTCACTCATCTGCCCCGCCATGTCATTTTGGAGCGTATCCATATCTTTGGATACCATCATAGTTAGATCCGGGTTTGCCGTTAACGCCTCTACCATTTCCGTGCCCGCTCTTTTATTGATAATGACGCACGGGATGGTGGCCATCCCCCCGGTCATATCAATACTCAGGTTTCCTGACTCATTATTATATATGACGCAGGCAATCGCACCGGCCATCTGCGCGTTCTCGCATTTTTTAGTGAAATTGACACCGCCACCGCGGGACACAAGAGCGATTTTTCCGCCCGCTTTGGAAAACTGGGAGATGTCTTCCCCGTAGCCATCTATAACTGCAACCTGATGAGGCTCTCCCGCGATCGTTGTGAGCGGCTGATTGAAGCCGTTTTCCCCATCCGCGTAAATATATCGATAACCATTCAACTCCAGATAGTAGCTCTTCAGTTCCATCTTTTCAGAACTTGCCACTGAAAGAGCGCTTCCGTAAGTTGCCGGAGAACTGACCATACTGTTGTCAGGATTGCTGGTCAGATTTGAATTGCTTCCCCACAGGTTGCTTTGGCCCATAGCACCTGAGTTACCGACCGCAACGGACAAAATGGTTCCCGTAGTGTTTACTCTGTCGTAAATCTCGTTAATTTCATCCGCATCTCTGGTAAAGCCCGCAGAAATACCCAGGCTCATGTTGATCACATTGGCACCCAGCTTCATGGCATCCTCCAGAGATGCCAAAAGATCCTCGGTGTAAGTGCCTCCGTTAGTGCCGAACACTTTCATCACATAAAGCTGCGCGTGGGGAGCAACACCCACAGCTTCCGTTGTACCAATCTCATTGGTGGCGGCTATGCCCGCCACATGCGTACCATGTGTTCCCTGAGAATCGTTATGATCAATACGTAGAGTATTATCCACGTAGTTAAACCCA
>CAZGAM010000234.1:0-2784 GCA_964523685.1 uncultured Oscillospiraceae bacterium
TTCTTTGTTCATTCAAAAGCCAGAAAACCAAAATCTGCATCCTTTCACATAGATTTTACTACATCTTTTCGGCTATTACAACCCACAGGAAGAACAACATGGAAGCAGCCGAGCCACAGCGGTCAACACTGTTCCCTTCCCTGTCTGCAGACCACAGCTGACTTCTTCTCCGAAAGCGCGTTTTGCTAAGAAGAAGCGAAAGCCACCCGGCAAAAACCTTCTTGGTTCTTCTTTCTTTATTGTTCGATTTTACCAAAAAATCTTTTCCCGCTTTTCACTGTTTGTAGAAAATCAGCAATCAAGGCTGTTATTATCTTGACTGTCCTATAGCAGTCTGTTATATTTATAGAGCGGCGCTGTTGTAAAGTTGTAAAAGCAGTGCTTCGGTCTCAGGTGAGATCCGCAAATCCGCCTGAGTATTTAAAGAGAGGTGGTTGAATTGGAAAATTCTGGTGTCTTTCTCGGCAAAATTGTCCCATCCGTGAAGAAAGTGACTGAAACAGCCATAGATGTGATGAGCGTCCTTCTGCTGAGCAGCATTTTCGTTCTCGGCATCGCACAGGTGGTCTGGAGATGGATTCTGCGAGATCCCATAGTCTGGTCGGAGGAGTTGATCCAGCTGATGTATGTTTGGGTCTGCTACCTGGGCTGGGCTATTGCAGAACGGAAAGATTCACACATTCGCATCACAGCTGTTCTGAATGCCCTTCCAAAATCCGGTCAGAAATGGATACAGGCGTTCTGCCACGTGCTGTGTATTGTTTTCTCTGCCCTAATGGTTTGGTTCGGCTTCCGCCTGGTCGGCATGGGCGCTGGCCGTACTGCTGTATCGATCAAAATCAGTTACGCAGTCGTCTACTTCATGGGACCTCTGAGCAACTTCATTATCATTTTCTACGAGATTGCCATGTTGATTGAGTGCCTCACGAAGGGGCCGAGGGACTACAAGGAAAAAGGAGGGGATGAACAATGACACTTGTTCTGATCGTATTCATCGTACTGCTGTTTACCGGCCTTCCCCTGTTTGTAGACCTGGGTCTGAGCAGTTTCCTTTATATGTTCCTTAACGGTATAGATCCGGTTACGGTCGTTCAGCGCATTACGCAAGCTGCGAACTCCTTTACCATGATCGCAGCTCCCTTTTTTATCCTCATGGGCAACTTGATGAACACCGGCGGCGTTACCAGAAAGATGTTTCGCTTCGCCAATGTCCTGGTTGGTACAGTTCCCGGCGGAATGGGCCATGCCAATGTGCTGTGCTCGGCCCTGTTTGCAGGTATGAGCGGTACGGCCGTGGCAGATGCCGGAGGTCTTGGCAATATTGAAATAGAGGCTATGCGGGAAGCCGGCTACGACGATGACTTCTCCTGTGCCATCACGGCGGCCTCTTCGGTTCTTGGCCCGATCATTCCTCCTTCTCTACCCATGGTCATTCTGGCCGTCACAGTAGGCGCTTCCGTAGGACGGTGCTTTGTAGGTGGTTTGCTGCCTGGCGTTTTAATTGCTGTCGCTCTCATGCTCATGGTAGCCTTTTACGCGAAAAAACGCAACTATCCCCGCAACCCCCGCCCCACGCTGCATGTGATATGGGTAGCTTTTAAAGAGGCGTTTCTTGCCCTGATGGCGCCGGTCATTCTGTTCCTTTCCATTTACACCGGCATCGTTACAACCACAGAAGCGGCTGTCATCGCAGCCCTGTATTCCCTGATTATCGGCCTGCTCGCATATGGCGATTTGAAGCTGAAAGATATCCCTAAGGTCATGCTGGCTACCTGCGAGACCACTGGCGTGGTGCTGGCTATCGTGATGACCGCCAACATTTTCGGCTATGTCCTTACGGTCGCCCAGATCCCCCAGAAGATCTCCGCCATCCTGCTGAGCATTCCCAACAAGGTTCTCTTCCTGCTGGTCATAAACCTCTTCCTGCTGTTTGTGGGCTGCTTTATGGAAGGAACAGCCGCTATTTTGATCCTCGGACCCATTATCATACCCGCCATGGAGGCTATGGGCGTAAGCGAGACGCAGGCATGTATCATTATGGTGTTAAATCTGATGATTGGCGTAGTGACCCCGCCGGTAGGCGTTGTCCTTTACGTCACATCCAATGTGGCAAATGTTTCAGCAAACCGGGTGATCAAGGCAACCATACCCTTCTTGATACCCCTGTTTATTGTGCTTTTAATCATTACCTATATCCCAGCTGTGACGAATTTCCTGCCCAACCTGTTCTACGGTTGATCGGTTCTGTAGTAAACAGCGCAGGCTGTTGCTGAATACATTTTTATGTCAAGGAGAAAAGCATGAAAAAGGTCTTATCCATTCTGTTGGTTGTCTGCATGATTTGTGCTCTTGGCACAGTCGCCTTTGCAGACGGCGATGTCAAAGAGCTGAAGTGGGGCTCTGTGCATCCGGAAGATCAGATCATCACCCAGATGATGATGAGAGCCATTGATGAAATCAATGAAAATGCGGAGGGTATCCATGTAACTGGTTATCCCAACGGCCAACTGGGCGGCTCTCAGGATGTGGTAGAAGGGGTCCAGTATGGTTTGGTGGATATCTGCACCGAAGGTCCTGCACAGTTTGGCACTTCCATCCCCAAGGCACAGCAGGTGGAAGCCCCTTATCTGTGGCAGAGTCCTGAGCATATGCAGTATGCTCTGAATGGTCCTTATAAGGATGTTCTGAATGAACTGTTTGAATCCATCAATGTAAAGATCCTTGGTTCCCTCTATTACGGCACCCGTCAGCTGACCACGAAGAAGGAAGTCACCACTCTGGACG
>CAZGAM010000235.1:0-2746 GCA_964523685.1 uncultured Oscillospiraceae bacterium
AGACGAAAGAAAGCACAAAACGTTGCTGTGGCAACGGCCGCCTGCGGAGAGACAGGGGGGAACACGAAGGGGAAGCAGGGGCGCTTATTGGGTAGAAGATGACTGAAAACGACGCGTTCAGCGCCGACAGGAATGCTGGCGTTTCCCAGGGAGGAGCCGAGTACCAGACCGGTACCCCCGGTTCTGTGGGAGGACGGCTGGCCACCGAATGACCAGCCTCCTGCCCGATTTGCATAAAGATGCATAAAGATGCATAATGATTCATTTTGGCGCTAAATATTCATAAATTCTTAATACTTTGTAACTTTTATGCAAAAAATGAATAAAAACCTCATTGTGCAAAATCAGGATTTTACTGTGGGAGACCTGAAATTCAGCTTCGATGTCGCCTCCGGATGATGAGATAGCCGCTTTTCGGACAGCGGGCCTCCCGCTCCGTGAGAATGATTCCGGTGTCATTCAGGGCGGACAGGAAGGCAGTCCGGGGGGACCGGAAAACCCTCCGCCGCAACCCTCTCAGGGAAGGCAGAAAGCCATTTTCCTTCTCCCGGGAACGGGTGTCTTCTGCAGTCTTTCCGTCCATTCCCAAAAAATTGCCCGGAAAAAAGACTTGACATCGCGGGCGGTGTTTGCTATATTACCGGTAGTTAGTTATGACTAACTAACTATTTTACAAAGGAGGATGCTGTAATGAAGCACCGTTTCGCCGTCCCTGCGGTCCTGATCCTGTGCATGCTGCTTCTGGGCACAGGGGTACAGGCTTCCGCAGAGGAGGATCTTGTATATGGGATGATGAACATTCCCTATGGGGACTTTTACGCCGGTGAAGGGATCGCTGCCACTGAGGTGGATGCCGTGACCACCGCTACGACGAGCAAATGGACCGGGGGTATGACGACCGGTTCCTACAACAGCGGAACCGGCGAGGGCAGCTACGGCGCCATTCTGGGCATTCAGTACCCTGTTGCCATCCGCTCCGGCGATATACAGACACTGAATGAGCAGCTGGATACCCTGCGTGCCGCTGCGGGAGAAAACATCATGATCTATGACGGCGAGGGCTATAATGCCGAACTGACAGATGCCATGTCCTATACGTTTACAGAACTTGCGGAGAAGCCGGCGGCATACAAGACGGTTTCATTCGACGATCAGGGGCATATAGCGTTTTCCAAAGTGAACGGACCTGTCTATAAGATCGACAGTGCCCGGTATGCACAGGACCTGAGCGCCAACTCCGGCTGTGAGACGCAGTACGGGGACTACCAGCTGAATTTCAATGCAGGCAACAACAACAATTTTCCGGTTTCCGGCTCTGGCATGGCCGGGGTGAATAACCAGACGGAGGAAGAGACGGGCATTGCACTGACGGACGGCAGTCAGGCAGTTTTTCAGATCAAAGGGGTGATGATCCTAACGGATGGTGCCAACAGCGGCGGGGCAGACACGCTGTATGCCCTGCGGCAGATGGAGAACATCTGGTTCGGAAGCAGAACCGGTCTTGAGCTGGCCTGGTCTGCGGGGGTTACCAAAACCGTGCACGGCGCTTCCGTAATGGACGCCGTCCACTATGCCCCGACCATGGGGGAGACGATCCGGCAGATCATCTTTATCTCAGACGACGGCTACTATACCCTCGACTGGGAAGTGTTTCTGAAGTACGTCCTCAGTGAGGAGGAATACACGCTGGCAGTTTCTGATTCATCTGCCGGCAGCGGCGTTGCCCCTGTGACACTGGAAGGGCTACCGGAAGATTTCGTATCGGAATTTTCCGCCGGTGGACTTCAGATCTCTGTGGACGGTGATGCCATGACCTATGAAGACGCTGCTCCCGGTGAATATACCCTGACGGTCAGCGACAGTTCCGGAAAATATGCGCCGGTCAACACCCGGTTTATGCTTACGACAGAGGAGATGCCTGCCGCCTATGACAAAGATTCCGGCTCTTTGGTGCCGGCAGAGGGGAGTACAGAAGAGCAGCTGTGGGCATATTTGGATGCAATCCAAAGTGTGACCGTCAACGGGCAGGAGTATAATGCCAGGGGCCATGGCTCGGTTGCCGTTATTCTCAGTGACGGCACGGTAGACACTGCCTGTGGGGCTTTCGGTGCGCCGGGCGAGTACGAGATTACCGTATCGGCGGCAGGATATCTTACATCGCTTATATTCACCATGACCGTGGAGTGAGGCGATGCTTTTTCTGGAGGGACTTGTGGTGGCAGCCGTTCTGGCTGCCACCGGCAAGACACTGAAAAAACGGCCCGGGCCGTACTATGTCGGCGCTGTGGTGCTGACAGCTGTGACCGCGCTGGGTGATTTTTCCCGGGCACCGGCTTTTTTCAGAACTTATATGGTGGATCCGGTGACTCATGGTGCCCTTGCGGGAGCCCTGTGGGCGGTTGTCATGTGGACAGGAGCGCTGAAAAACGGCTCCCGGCTTATGAAAATACTTGCCCCCATCCGGGGTGAGATGTCCATCATTGCGTCATTGCTGACCCTGGGGCACAATTTTACCTATGGTAAAATGTACTATACCCGCCTTTTCACCGATCCCCTTTCTCTGCCGCTTCCCGAACGGCTGGCGACGGTTTTGAGCCTCATCATGCTGGCTCTTCTGCTGCCGCTGACCGTCACATCCTTCCGTACGGTGCGCAGGCTGATGAAAGTACGGGTCTGGAAAAGGATCCAGCGGCTGGCTTACCTCTTTTATGCCCTGCAGTACGTACACATCATGCTGGTGACAGCC
>CAZGAM010000236.1:0-2643 GCA_964523685.1 uncultured Oscillospiraceae bacterium
TCCCTCAGAGTCTACTGCCCGCAGGGCCGCCATTTAGACTGTCCGGAGGCTGTGCACACGGCGACATGGGTCCTCTGTCTTTTCAGCAATCCAGGCCCTTTAAATAATAGGCCTCGTCAGTCAGTCACCGAGCATCTGGCTTGCTGATGGGATGGGTTCAAGGCCCCTGCGTTATGCCATTATGGAAGCGTGCTGCAGAGTGCTTTACCGTCGTTATTACGTCAAAAAATATCGGCTCATAGCCGGCCACTCTAATCGGGCTTCATTGGCCATTCTCGCGAGCTGTATGCAGCAGCCTGGCTGTGCAAGTTTCACTTGACAAAATAGCCATTTTGGCGTTAAATATATAATAGTTGTTAAAATGGGTGAGAAGTGGGTTTTTTGCTTTTTTTGCCCAGTTGAATCTTTTTCATTGATATTATAAGGAGGAATCTCTCGCATGAAGTATGTCTATCTGTTCTCGGAAGGAAACGCCAATATGCGGGAACTTCTGGGAGGCAAAGGTGCAAACCTGGCAGAGATGACGAACATTGGTTTGCCTGTTCCCCAGGGCTTTACAATTACCACGGAAGCCTGTACCCGTTACTATAACGATGGAAAGACCATTGGGGAAGATATTCAGGCTCAGATTATGGAGTATGTAGCCAAATTAGAGGAAATTACTGGTAAAAAGTTTGGGGACGCGGAGAATCCTCTGCTGGTGTCTGTCCGTTCCGGCGCTCGTGCTTCCATGCCGGGGATGATGGATACGATTTTAAATTTGGGCCTCAACGAGACGGTGGTGGATGTACTGGCCAAAAAGTCCGGAAATCCCCGCTGGGCCTGGGACTGCTACCGCCGTTTCATTCAGATGTATTCCGACGTTGTCATGGAAGTGGGCAAAAAATACTTTGAGCAGCTCATTGACGAGATGAAGCAGGCCCGCGGCGTAACGCAGGATGTGGAACTGACAGCAGAAGATCTGAAAGAGCTGGCGGAACAGTTTAAAGAGGAGTATAAAAAGAAAGTCGGTACTGATTTCCCCACCGATCCGGTCGATCAGCTGATGGGCGCTATCAAGGCGGTGTTCCGCTCCTGGGATAACCCCCGCGCCAATGTATATCGCCGCGATAATGATATTCCCTATTCCTGGGGCACGGCTGTCAATGTCCAGTCTATGGCCTTCGGCAATATGGGCGATGACTGCGGAACCGGTGTGGCCTTTACACGGAATCCGGCGACCGGCGAAAAAGCACTGTTTGGTGAATTTTTAACAAACGCCCAGGGTGAAGATGTGGTAGCCGGCGTTCGTACACCTATGCCCATCAGTCAGATGGCTGAAAAGTTCCCGGAGGCTTTCAAACAGTTTGAGCAGGTCTGCAAAACACTGGAAGACCACTATCATGACATGCAGGATATGGAGTTCACGGTCGAGCATGGCAAGCTCTATATGCTCCAGACGCGCAACGGCAAGCGTACTCCGGCTGCAGCGTTGAAAATTGCCTGCAATATGGTGGATGAGGGGATGATTGATGAAAAGCAGGCGGTGGCCATGATTGAGCCGCGGTCTTTGGATACCATGCTTCATCCCCAGTTTGATGCCGAAGCTTTGAAAAAAGCGCCGGTGCTGGGATCGGCACTGGCAGCGTCTCCTGGTGCTGCCTCCGGAAGGATTGTATTTACAGCAGAAGATGCCAAGGAGTGGGCTTCCCGGAAGGAGAAGGTAATTCTGGTCCGTCTGGAGACTTCCCCTGAAGATATTGAAGGTATGAAGGCAGCGCAGGGCATTTTGACGGTCCGTGGCGGTATGACAAGTCATGCGGCGGTAGTTGCCAGAGGCATGGGATCTTGCTGTGTCTCCGGATGCTCAGCTATTAAGATGGATGAGGCGAACAAGAAGTTTGAGCTGGCAGGGAAAACCTTCCAGGAGGGGGATTGGATCAGCTTGGATGGCTCCACCGGAAAGATTTATGACGGGGCTGTGCCTACTGTACCAGCTACCATCAGCGGGGAATTTGGCCGCGTGATGAGCTGGGCTGACAAGTACCGCCGGCTGGGTGTTCGTACCAATGCCGATACACCTCACGATGCGGCGCAGGCTGTGAAGTTCGGTGCAGAAGGAATCGGACTGTGCCGTACAGAGCATATGTTCTTCAATGAAGACAGGATTCCGGCTATCCGGGAAATGATCTGTTCCGATACCGTAGAACAGCGTGAAAAGGCGCTGGCCAAGCTGGAACCCATGCAGCAGTCCGACTTTGAAGGGATGTTTGAGGCACTGGAAGGGCGTCCCATGACGGTGCGTTTCCTGGATCCTCCTCTGCACGAGTTCGTACCTACGGAAGAAGCAGATATTAAGAAGCTGGCAGAGGATATGGGGAAGAGCGTAGCAGATATTAAGGCGATCATCGCCGGTCTGCATGAATTTAACCCCATGATGGGTCACCGCGGGTGCCGCCTGACAGTAACTTATCCGGAAATTGCCGTCATGCAGACCCGGGCTGTGATTAAAGCCGCGTTAAATGTTCAGTCTCGCCACCCAGAGTGGACAATTACCCCGGAGATTATGATTCCTCTGGTCGGGGAAGCAAAAGAGCTGAAGTATGTAAAGGATATTGTGGTTTCTACAGCGGATGCACTTATTCAGGAAGCAGGCTCGGACAT
>CAZGAM010000237.1:0-2613 GCA_964523685.1 uncultured Oscillospiraceae bacterium
AAAGACCCATGCCCAGACCGGCTATTTGTCCGGCTCCGATGCCCACCAGTTCCTCGTCTCGCCCTACAGCTACAGGTACGTCCAATATGTCGCTATGAAACTGCATCAGGTACTGATTATTTGCCGGACCCCCGGACATACATACCTCACTTGCCTTTACGCCGGAGTCCTTTTCGAAGGTGTGTATGATGTCCGCTACCTGGAAGGCAATGCTCTCAACACCTGCCCGCACCAGCTCCGCACGTCCCGTCAAACGGGTCATGCCGGTAAAACTGGCGGTTACGTCATCCCGCCAATAAGGCGCACCGATACCGGTGAAGGCCGGAACTAGATATGTCCTGTCATTCGGATTCGCTTCACGCGCCAATTGCTCCGACTCTCCCGGAGAGGAAATCAGCCCCAGATCTTTTTGCAACCAAGTGGTAACCGCACCGGCGTAGTTGACTACTCCTTCCATGGCAAATACACTTCTGCCACCCGTACGCCAGGCTACCATGGTGTTGATACCCTTGTCTGACAGGATCGGTTTGTCTCCTATGTTCAACATGACACAGGTGCCAGTACCATGGTTGGCCATACTGCTGCCTGTATCGTAACAACCGGCACCGAACAGTGCTCCGTTGGAGTCGCCTACTGCGCAACGGATGGGCACTGGTTTATCCAGAAAACCTCCGAGATCTGTCTGGCCGTATTGGGCATCGGAATCGCATATCTCAGGAAGAACACTCATAGGTATGTTGAATATCCTGCACAGCTCAGGATCCCAAGCCAGATTGTGGATATTCATGAGTTGCGTGCGGCCAGCATTACTGTAATCCGTCTTATGGACCTTCCCACCCGTGAGCTGCCAAATGGTCCAGCAGTCCATGGTCCCAACACAGATCTTACCTTGCTCAGCTCTCTCCCGGACACCCGGTATGTTTTCCAGTACCCAGGCTATCTTTCCGGCTGAGAAAAACGCAGAGGGTACCAGCCCGGTCCGCTGGTGTATCTCCGGGTAGAGGCCCTGGTCCTGTATACGGCGGCAAAGCTGGGAAGCCCGGCTGCACTGCCAGACGATGGATTCGCATACCGGCTTTCCGCTTTCCCTATCCCAGACTGCCACACTCTCCCGTTGATTGGCTACCGCCACCGCAGCCAAAAGATTGCGGTCAATCCCGCTATCTTCAATGACTTTTCGTGTCACCTTGAAGATGTTTGTAGCAATTTCCTCCGCATCATGACCGACCCAGCCCTTATCGTTGACAAGCTGGCGATGTGGTACATCACGGCGAAGCACCAGACGTCCTGCATTGTCCAACAGCATTGCCTTGGTTCCCTGAGTGCTCTGGTCAATCGACAGAATATAAAACTTCTTCACGTACAAACCTCCCTTGGTAAATCACACAACCTTTTCACTTCCCGTAAGGACCGTCTCGCTTATTACGGGCCATGTAACGGCTACTGACAGGGCTGCCATGGCACCCAATACAAAAAGAGCGTACAAAAGCACAGATATGGGATAAAGCAGTATGAACACATATCCTAAACCGTAAACAGCTGCCACCGCCAGAAGAGTGCGTGGCAACTTTGCCAAAGCAAGACAGACAGAATCCCACAGTGCCTGGAAGAACGGGATCCTGCTATCGGCCAGAAGTGGCACGAAATAGACACTGACCATAGCCGCCAGACTCAGCGAGATCGTCAAAAACACCCAGACGACCGTACCACCCTGGCTCAGACTTTCAGCCAATGACCGGGCGTATAGCATAGCCCATATATAGATCGCCGCAAGTACTTCCAGCAACAGACCCCGCTTAAACTTACGTTTGAATACGTTCAGAAATTCTCGAATCCGGCTGAGATCACAGCGGTTATCTGATATACGGGTGAGAACTCCGTTCAAAGCCAGCAGGGCCGGACCAATGGTCACTACAGGCAGAGAAAAGACCACCGTCAAGGCGCTCAGAATCATAAGCGTTTTCCACTCCTCACCAAAAAAGCGCTTAATGATCGTCACAGTCTGCTGCATAATATTCCTCTTATTGACATCGGTTTACTGGATGATGTAATGACCATCCTCCGATGGCGCATTCATGATGGGCACATCCCGCAATAGTTGTGTCTGCACATCCTAGGTACCGTCACCCGTTGTGGACACACGTACAGCTCCATCTACATAGTTGAAGAAAACCTCCGCCCCCGCAACGGTATAGCGCATGATCAGAATCTGACTGCCCACCGCGTCATACATCCCCACAGCCACCTTGGGAGACAGCGTCTCTACAAAATCGCGGTTGTTGGATGTGTTCAGCCCGTGGTGATCCATTTTTATCACGTCGGACTGAATTTCATCTCCGTAAGTCTCTATTAACTGTTGCTCTGCAGGTACATAGAGATCCCCGCTTGTCCAAAAACTCGACTGTCCATAACTAATACGCATGGCTATGGATCCATTGTTGGCATCCAGGAACCCTCCTGCTACCTCATCGTTAACGCCCTGGTTAGGTCCATATATCTTCACCTGAACCTGTTCACCCAACATAAACTCATCGCCTGCCATCAGCACTTCACAAGGGATGTCCATCTGCTCGATCTTTGCCATCACATTTCGGTAGGTCTCGCTGTCATATT
>CAZGAM010000238.1:0-798 GCA_964523685.1 uncultured Oscillospiraceae bacterium
GTCAGGTGGGTATTGAATGTCTGAAGAAACCAGATAATGACAGTGGCAGCAAAGATAATCGTAAAAGCACGCTGCAGAAAGTCCCTCGCCTTGTCCCATAAAAGGCGGGCTACATTATGCAGACTTGGCATGCGGTAATTAGGCAGTTCCATCACAAAAGGAACCGCCTCTCCTTTGAAAAGAGTGCCCTTCAGAAACAAGGCCATGAGAATGCCGAGAACAATACCTAGAAAGTAAAGGGAAACCATGACCAGTACCCTGTTTCGGGGAAAGAAGGCCGCTGTAAAAAACGCATATATGGGCAGTTTGGCCGTACAACTCATAAAAGGAGTGAGCAGAATTGTCAGTTTCCTGTCTCGCTCCGATGGCAGGGTTCTGGTTGCCATAACCCCGGGAACCGTGCATCCGAATCCCAGAAGCATGGGCACAATGCTCCTTCCAGACAGACCGATTTTGCGCAAAAGTTTATCCATGACAAAAGCAACTCTGGCAATATATCCGCTGTCCTCCATAAGGGACAGGAAGAAAAACAGCGTGACTATCAGCGGCAGAAAACTGAGCACGGTGCCTACGCCTGCAAAGATCCCGTCAATCACCAAAGAATGCAGGACAGGCCCCACGCCCAGGGCGGTTAAGCCATGATCCACTGCCAGGGAGAGAAACCCTATTCCTTTTTCCATCAAATTCTGAAGCCAGGCCCCTATCACACTGAAAGTGAGCCAAAACACCAGGGCCATAATCAGAGCGAAACAGGGTATGGCGGTATATTTTCCCGTCAGGATCCGGTCTACCCTGACA
>CAZGAM010000238.1:808-2599 GCA_964523685.1 uncultured Oscillospiraceae bacterium
CTGCTCTCGTGCGGCTTGATCACAGCGGCGTCACAGACCTCTTGAATAAAGGAAAAGCGCATATCCGCGATGGCGGCAGAACGGTCCATGTCGCTTTCCGTCTCCATCTGCCGCACAATGTGTTCCAGTGTCTCCTTCTCATTCTGATCCAGCCGCAGGGACTCGATGATCGTCTCATCCCCTTCCGCCAGTTTGCTGGCGGCAAACCGGACAGGGATGCCGGCCTGCTGAGCATGATCCTCAATGAGATGCATAATGGCGTGCAGGCACCTGTGAACTGCCCCGCCATTTTTGTCCTCCCGGCAGAAGTCGATGCGACGGGGTGGTTCCTGATATTTCGCTACATGCAGAGCATGGTCTACCAATTCATCGATGCCCTCATTTTTTGCCGCCGATATGGGCACCACTGGAATACCCAGAAGTTCCTCCATCTCATTGATTTTCACGGCACCGCCGTTGCCCCGCACCTCATCCATCATATTGAGCGCAAGCACCATCGGCATATCCAGTTCCATCAGCTGCATGGTCAGATACAGATTTCTCTCAATATTCGACGCATCTACAATATTGATAATACCCCTGGGATGATCCTGCAGCAAAAAGGTTCTGGTAATCATTTCCTCGCTGGAGTAAGGAGAAAGAGAGTAAATGCCCGGCAGATCGGTGATCTGGGTATTGCTGTGCCCTTTGATCATCCCGTCTTTTCTGTCCACAGTAACCCCCGGGAAATTGCCCACATGCTGATTGGAGCCCGTCAGCTGGTTAAAGAGGGTTGTCTTTCCTGAGTTCTGATTGCCTGCCAGGGCAAAGGTGAGGATTTCGCTGTCCGGAAGCGGCTTTTCGGTCGCCTTTTCATGGTATTTCCCGCTCTCACCCAAACCGGGATGCGACATGCGTCTGCCGCTGGCGGTCGTCCTGGCTGGTTCTTGCACCGCAGGATCCCGTACATCCCGGATATCAATTTTCTCCGCATCCGCCACCCGCAGAGTCAGATCATATCCATGGATGACAAATTCCATGGGGTCCCCCAGCGGTGCGTATTTCACCAGTAGAATATTGGATCCGGGTATAACCCCCATATCCAGAAAATGCTGCCGTAGGGCTCCTTCCCCGCCTACCGCGGCGACTGTTGCCATTTTCCCTACCGGCAATTCTCGCAGTGTCATATGCTTCTTCTTCCTTTTTTCGTGTCTTGCTCAACCCCAGCCAGCGTACGTGCCCAATTTTTCTTCCTGCTAAGCGGCTGTCACAGCGTTTCCCGATCCAGGTCTCTCGCAACCCCAGGGCAGCAGCCTCGCCCTATCCGTCCCCATGGAAGGCCTGACAGGTGGTTTTTTCGGCCCGTATTGTCCCGTTTGCTCCCCGCGCCAGCCCACCGGCGACCCACGCGGGAGGCCTTTGGTTCTTCATTCGTGATGTTTCTTCAGAGAGAATTTCGACTCCGTACCCTGGAAAATTCGGACAATATTGGACCTGTGCTGGAACACCACCAGCAAACACATGAGACTGGTGATCACCAGCGTAGTCGTTTCTGTCCGATGCATCAAATAAAAAACCAAGGGATAAGACACAACAGCCGCGATGCTGCCCAGAGAAACCCATCGACTCAGGAGAATTACGACAAGGAAAATTCCTACAATCAGGAAGAAAATACGCCAGTCCAGATAAAGGAGTGTTCCCGCACAGACAGCAACACCTTTTCCCCCGTGAAATTTGAAAAACACAGGCCAGCAGTGTCCCAGCAGGCAGAACAGCCCGGCAAGGGCTACCCCGACAGAACCGGCCAACACA
>CAZGAM010000239.1:0-2597 GCA_964523685.1 uncultured Oscillospiraceae bacterium
TATGGTGTTCCTGCCTGCGGATCTGGATGAAGAGGATCCGGATTATGGTCTCATAATCCTTCAACTGCAGGAAGAGAATAATGAGGAAATTCTTGCGACCGTAGACGACGAAGACCTTCTCCAGCGTGTCTACGAATACTACATGCAGACTGTCTTTGAAGAGGAGGACAGCGAAGAAGAAGGGGAAGAAACGCTCTAATTGCAGATCAACTCTGCCCTGTTCGTGGTCATAAAAGGGCTCGATTGGACCCACATCACTAATAAGGGATGCCATATATGACGGTGAAGAGCAGGCCTCCCGGTCAAAATCGGACGTTGGAAGCACAGAAGCCGCCACGAGGCAACCCACCTGCCATGCTGTGCAGGTTACATATCCGGCCCCAACGGCAGGGTGGTTCGCCGGAGCAAGAAATTCTTGCTCCGGCGCTTTTTCTACAAATTGCGGACAATATGGATTTTCCTGCCATTTTTCTAGAATCGGGGCTATTTTGAAACCACCCTGTTTGAAGGGAGGCAGACAACATTGATTAAAAAAACTATAGCGATTGCAATGATTCTAATTTTATGCGCAAGCTTCACAGGATGCGACCATTTTGTGAGTATCTTGCCCGGAAGTGAGATCACTCTGGATGGCGAGGATAACATACCCGATCAAGGCGATCCTTCCCAGTCCGGTGAATTTCAGGAACAGCCTCTCCTGGAATTCATAGGCTGGAACAGTTTTGCGGAATCCTACTATGAGGATACCCCCTTAGCCCTCAGTATGCGGATCGGCGACGGCTTCAACTCTCCTATTTTTGACCGAGCATCCATTATTGCCGCCTGTGATGCCCTTCGGAGCATGAAAGTTTCCGGCCGGCTATCGGAAACGGATTCGTCAGAACAAAAGATCACTTTTACCTTTACCATGGATGATGAAGAAGCCTATCCTATTACCTTTGCAGGCAAAAATCTCTATCTGACTTCCGGTATCTATGGCATCAGCGGCGGAGATGCTCTGTGGAACTTGGAATTTCCCGGCTACAGTGGGAATTTTGATATTTTCGATTTATATTCCAGTGAAAGGATACGCACCTTTGCAGACAGCTTTTACCAGAATATCCCTGTTTCCGTGGGCAGACGCCAAAATGGCGGTGCTACTCTAACTTCTCAAGATTCCTCCGTCGTTCAGCAGGTCTTCTCTCTTTTGGATCAGGCAACAGTCGTCCGGGTAGAACAATATCCTGATCAAAATATTGACCTTACGCAGACAACCGACTATGTATTCACCATGTCTGATGCATCCGCGTACACATTTTCCTTTACAGGACCCTGTCTTACTGTAACCGTTGCCTCTGATTACGGACCAGTTTACTACTGGCTACAGGGAGTTGACGATCTGCCCTATGTTCCCGTAGTGCCTGAAAGCAAAATTCCCACCTTTGATGGAGGACCTCTGGCCAACCTCAGGACAGAGATCGCACAAGCTCAGTCCGCTGCTTACGGTTTGTTGGAGGGCATCTCCATTCTGGGTGTCTATGTAGATTACACCATTAATGGGCTATCGGATTATTTAACACTCAGCGGCGATACTGCCAACAATTTTATTCAGCAAGTCACATCGATTAATGTATCCTCTGAGACGGTATCCGGAGGCGGAGATGTCATTACGATTTTTGTTACTCTCTCTGACCAGTCAGGACCTATTATCGTTTTCAACGGAGACTCCGTTCAGCAGGTTGTAGGCGTGAACTACGCTTGTGACAGCAGCGCCATGGGCAATCTTCGGAACACAATATTACAGCTCGCCCAAGATGAAAATAATCACAGTTCCCTTATTGAAAATTCTTCTGCCTGATAAAGCAGTTCAGAGCCTTCTGGTGACTCGTGAACTTCTCCCCGATTATACAACAAATGCGAATTATATGTATAGTGTGTTGCGCTGCGCTCCTGAACCCTCATGGCTAGCTTGAACGATGTGAGCTCCACAGCAGAGCTTTTGAAGTAGAAAGCACAGGAACTTGCTCGTGGGGAAAGTCACTCTGAGCAGCAAACCAAGCGTGGACGAGGTAGACCCAAAGGTAGTAAGAACAAACCAAAGCCCTCGGTTCCACTGCCATAAAGACCACGGTGATAGCCAAGGAAGAATCCGATATCGCCCCAGTAAAAATCGAATATTTTACGAAAAACCGGGAAATTCAGAACTTCAGCTATGGATATTTTTAAAGTTTGGCTAATCTATCTGGAAGCTGTCAACATGCTGACTCTCATTGTTTTTGGCTTAGACAAACACCGCGCCCGCGTTCATCGGGAACGCATTCCAGAAGCAGCACTTCTGGGGCTGGCTGTCCTAGGCGGAAGCATTGGGGCTCTTGCAGGCATGTATCTTTTCCACCACAAGACGAAGAACAAAAAGTTCACGGTAGGAGTCCCGCTCATCCTGGTAACAGAAATACTTTTATTGATGCTCTTGTTTTATGTAGCCTCATAAGTTCTTTCGGCTCGGAAACCCGCCTCCCTTCAGGGGGTAGGAGGAGAGCCGCCTTTCTCAGCCCTGCGACTCAATATAGCGTCGGATAGATGCCCCTGACACTTTCCCCATGCTGCAGGCAAAATAT
>CAZGAM010000240.1:0-2592 GCA_964523685.1 uncultured Oscillospiraceae bacterium
CCATAGTACCGACGCCGTTGACGGCGTCAGGAAGGGAGGAACCCTTGGTGATAGTTTGTCCCTTGTAGAATGTCTTCAGCATACCATCTACAAAGACTTCATATTTTATTGTTTCGCCAAGAGCTGTAACTGAGAAAACCATTCCCCTCGTTTCCGGATTGCCTACAAGATAGACAAGGCTCTTTTCGGTTATTTGGTCTTTGCTTATGTTCGGGACTTCGAAAGTGTTTGGATTCAATTGAAAATCTTGCTCCACCATCTGTTTCCTATAAACATCTGGCTTCTTTGCAATTGTTATTATTAGATTCTTAAGGTCAGAGGTCATATCCTCCTGATGCATATATTCGAAAAAGTTTATTAAAGTTTCCACATCTCTGATAATAGTATCTTTTTCAGGAAGCTCCACATCGCAATGCACCCAGTGATTTTTAACAGCCATCATGTCCCGGATGCATTCTCTTTCACTTGTTGGAAGATAGCTGAAACTTTGCAGGGTATACCATGATTTATCTGCAATACGTAAAAGCGTCGCAAGATCGAATTCCTCTAATCTTGAAATTCTTTTATCCCGTACCATTTTTTGCTGATTGTACGTTAAATTAGAAATGACACATTCTTCCCACCAGTCAACTCCCGACTTAGACAAAATATCATACAGCCATATAGAAAGCGATTTTGAAGCTATATGGAGATATTCATTGATCTGTGATGTTATCGATTCTTCGTTCACGTTGATTCTTCGTTCACGTTTTATCCCTCAAATTTAATTGGAATGCTTGTCAGATGCAGCACTTAGTCTAGCAGTTGCTTCAAGGGAATATTGCCGTTGACTGTCTTCCAATTGCTATTCCCATCAAAGGATGCGCCGTTTAGAAACTGACCGGCTCCGCTCTGCGATTGAAAAACTATATCCTCCTGCAAGACGCGGTTGATAAGTACACCCTGTGCTTCAAGTTGTTCCCTTTGTGCTTTAACACTGTCAGAGCATGAATTCTGAACATTTACTGATATACGGGATCCCGCTTTAAGTATTGTCTGACGTGCTCTTCTATGGCCAAGATGTATTTGAATCACAGCTTTTCCTTCAGAGTCCCTTTGGGGACTTTTGAAATAAAACGTTTCTACATTGGGTTCAGAGGTGGCAGATGGAGCAATAAAATGCTGTGGAAATATTGAATTTGGAAAGATCTTTAAATACTGAAGTATGTCACTAATATACTTCTTACAAGTGTAAATCTGACTTGTGCTCAGGTTATAATGACTATTTCGATAAGACTCATTGCAGTTCGCTGCTGAAGGAGAAGACGTCAGGCAATGTGGATAGTTATTATGGACGTATTGACACATAGCGTTTTCTATGTATAGGAGTTCATTTGACTGAAGAGAATTACTCTTATCAACGAATCCAAGTGCAGTGTGCCAGGATGAATCAATATTACCAGAATGGGTACTCATGATACGATTTGCTACTGTATTTAATCCACTCTGTCCAACATAGACAGCGTCATTGCCAACAAGAAGAAAGTAGATTCCGGGAGCATTCAATTCGTTATATTGACCTACTTCACTTTTCTTGGCTCTTACTGCTAAGCAATTTGAGGAAGAGCATTTTAATATCATTGCTCCGTTGAAATCCTCATCTACCAAATAAATCTCTATACCCCTCATGTTCTATGCCCTACCTGTACTGTTCATAAAGCTACCAGGCTCGGGAACCCACTCCTTTTAAGGGGTGGGAGGAGAGCCTATTCACCTCCTCGCTTCTGTTCATAGTGTTTTTCTGGTTTCCAAAAGTTACCCTTTCCTGTAGGTAATACCTGCGCTGATCTTGGTCTTGGTTCCATCCAGCTTCCACACATGAAATATCCGCTTGTCCTGCACCCAAAGAGGAAACCTTCCTCTCCTGTTGATCAGCACTTCATTTGGTCTAAAAGGTAGCCGTTATAAATTATTTGAAACAGTGGTGTACGGTAAAGTGCAAACAGATATGCACACTACTGTGTTTCACTGTTTTTTATAATACTCAATTCAACGAACGGCTTTACGGGTAAATGTCTCCCGGCATGGCTTTGCCCTCGGATCGCCGGATAGCCACCTCACGTCCACGATATGGCTTTTGGGCAGCCCGTTCCTGATACGGGTGTTCTTTGTGATATATCCAAATGTCCTCTCCCCATCTGGATACATCTCTTTTGCCCACTCCTATAACGAACGCATCGTATGACCCCCATGAATGCCGCATTTCTCCATGACGTTCCCGTTTGGTGTCCAGTTCGATCTTTCCCGGATGAGATGGCTTCTGCCATGTCTCACAGAGTGCGACCAGGTTCTCCGGTGCGTTCCCGCCTGTCTTACGCCTTTCGATGGGAGGGACGTTCAGGATCTTGTTGCTACTCTTCCCATGGCAGCACCGGCACCGGTGCGCATCTCGGGCAAGCGCCTATTCCCATATGTTCTAAAAGCCCATCTGTCTAAGTATACTAGGGGAGTGGCTGTGTCGTTAGAACGTATAGGATGCTGGCTATATACCAAAAAGCTTACTTATCTCTTCAGCCATCGTACCATTCTTGGCAAACTCCAAAGTATCACAAA
>CAZGAM010000241.1:0-2534 GCA_964523685.1 uncultured Oscillospiraceae bacterium
CTCCATAATATAAGCCATATACGGTTGATGAGGCGTTGGCCCAGGCTCATGACCTTCAAGGTCTTGTGTCAACTACCCATCCCCTAAAGAGGATGGGTAGTTGACACACAAAGTTTCTCAATCTTCCAGCTCAAACAGAAAAAAGAGACCCGAAAGAATCAGCCGGGAGTGATCCAGGTTCAGAGTCCCCGGTACAGATCGCTGCGGAGAAGGGAGCGGTCCCCGGAATGAATTACCTCGTCCAGCTGGGATAGAATACGATCCCGGTCTTCCTTCAGGGTTCCTTTGATGGGAAGATAGTTGGAGGCATGGTTGGAAGTGTAATGAAGTCCGGACAGTTCAATGCGGCTGATCAGTTCCCGAACTTCCAGAAGACTTTCAAAAGGAGTCTGCAAGGTCATGTCACCCCGAAGAACTTCCTCATAAAGCGGGGTGCCCTCCACAGGCATGAGAGTCATGGAGGATAGATGTTTTGGGCGCATTTTATTGATCATATCGGCTGTGAGAGAAGCGTTGCGTTCCAAAGCCTCCCGTCCGGCGCCCTCTAAACCAGTGATGATGATTGCCCAAAGATCAAATCCTGCTTCTACCAGAACCTGGCCTGCCTGAAGCATACCGTCGGCCCCGACCCCTTTTCTGACATGTTTCAGCAGCGCATCATCCCCGGTTTCTACACCCAGGTACGTTCTCTGCAGGCCGGCCTCGCGGATGGCCTTCAGCTCTTCCGGACTTTTTCGGAGGGTGGAGAGCGGTCCGGCATACGTCGTGACTCGCCGCAGATGCGGAAAAGATTGATACAGGGCGTCGAGGACTGTCAAGAGGTAATCAACAGGCAAATTAATGGCATCGCCATCGCAGAGAAATACCGTTTCTGTGTTGAGATAATACGTGTTTTTTGCCATCTCAATATCTTCCAGCACATCTGCCAGAGGGCGTACATGATACTGTTTGGATTTGTACATGCCGCAGAAAGTGCAGGTGTTATTGGAACAGCCTACCGTACACTGAAGCAGATAGCTTTTCCACTCTCCTGGCGGACGGTAGATGTCTCCTTCGTAACGCATGGGGCAGCATCCTCCTTACCATTGTTGTATTTACATTCCCTTGATCAGATCCCAATATTTTTTGGCAGCTTGTTCCGTTTTATTGTTTCCATATTCATAATAGCGGGTATCTTTCAGCGCGTCCGGAAGATACTGCTGCGCCACCCAGCGGTTCGGATAGTCGTGGGGGTACAGGTAGCCCTGCTCCCGCTCGAATCCGGTTCCATCGGCGTGAACATTTTGAAGCTGACGGGGAATAGGGCCGGCTTTTCCTGCTTTTACGTCGGCGATGGCTGCGTCGATCGCCATGCAGCCGGTGTTGGATTTTGGGCAGGTCGCCAGGAAAATGACAGCTTCTGCCAGAGGCAGACGGGCCTCCGGAAGGCCCAGCTGCAGAGCGGAATCCACGCAGGCCTTGACAATCGGGACGGCCAGAGGGTAGGCAAGGCCAATATCCTCACTGGCAGAGCATAGAATCCGGCGGCAGGCGCCCAGCAGGTCGCCTGTTTCCAGAAATCGTGCCAGATAATGAACCGCTGCGTCCGGATCAGATCCCCGCATCGATTTCATCAGTGCAGAGAGAATGTCATAATGCTCATCTCCATCCCGGTCGTACCGCATGGCACTGCGCTGGGTCACAGAGCGTGCATCTTTCATGGTAAAAACGATGCCGTTTTTGCCAAGATGGGAGGTGGAATAGAGAAGTTCCAGGGTATTCAGACCCTTGCGTGCATCTCCGCCACAGGCGGAGGCAACGTAATCCAGCACGCCTTCTTCCCATGTTACAGAAACACCGTCTCTGGCCTGCAGAAGGTTCAGTACCCGCTCCATCGCCTCTTTGACCTCTTCCGGGCTGAGTTGTTTAAACTCAAAAACCGTACTGCGGGAGAGAATCGCATTAAAGACGCAGAAATAGGGATTCTCCGTCGTGGAGGCGATGAGGGTAATCTTCCCGTTTTCGATAAATTCCAGCAGGGATTGCTGCTGCTTTTTATTGAAATACTGTATTTCGTCCAAATAGAGCAAAACGCCTTCCGGCGCGAGAAATGTATCCAGTTCCTCAATAATGGCTTTGATATCTGCCAAAGTGGCTGTGGTGGCATTCAACCTGCGGAGAGGGCGGTTGGTTTTCTGGGCAATAATTCTGGCTACTGTCGTTTTACCGGTCCCAGAAGGACCATAGAATATCATGCAGGGGATATGGCCGCTGTCGGCCAGGCGGCGAAGCATTCCGTCTTCTCCCAGAATGTGCTTTTGTCCGGATACCTCATCCAGGCTTTCCGGACGAAATTCATCTGCCAAAGGTCTGTACATATGACTCATCCTTTTCGCTGTACAGCTTCCAAAAACGTTCCTGTGTCTTCCGATCTCCCTCCAAGATACGGCTACCATTTCGCCGGGTTCTGCAGACTCCGGCCTGCACGACCACGTGACTGGATTGGAAGCATCCCAGCAGAGGCGGAAGAGCGAAAAAACAGTTCTCACTTAGCA
>CAZGAM010000242.1:0-2517 GCA_964523685.1 uncultured Oscillospiraceae bacterium
GCCCAATTCCTATCAGAGCATACCGCGATAAGGTCGGGTTGAAAATTCCGTGTAACGGCAGTTTTCCAGGAGAGATATGCTTGAGAAATCGGTTAAGTGGTTTGCAAGGATCTTGTGACGATTTTCCGCAATCCAGCCGCTATGCTGTCCGCTTCTTCCAACGTATTTTCCGGACCAAAGGAAATCCGGATTGTCCCACGAGCAATCTTTTCCTCTGCTTTGATTGCTTCCAGGACATGCGAAATAACGGTTCTGCTGCTGTCACAGGCAGAGCCGGTTGCAATGCAGATTCCCATGAGATCCAATTGATGCAGAATGGATTCCCCATCATATCCTGGAAAGGACAAACTTAGAAGTCCAGGGAGATGATGCTGGCCAGCACAATTTTGTACAAACGGAAGATCCTGAATACCTTGTATCAGGCGTTTTTCCAATTCTGCTGCGTGTTTTTGGTTCTGCTCCATGGCAGCAATATTTTCCTGCAGGGCGGCTGCCATGCCGACGATTCCGGCAACATTCTCTGTACCAGCCCTCAATCCGGCCTCCTGGCTTCCGCCGTTTTCGTGGGGAACAATTTTTATACCCTTGCGAATATAAAGAAAGCCAACACCTTTCGGGCCATTAAATTTATGGGCAGAAGCAGAGAGAAGGTCGATATTCAACTGCTCTACGTCTACGGGAATGTGACCGACTGTCTGAACAGCATCTGTATGAAACAGACCACCTTGTTGGTGTACCATGGCAGAGAGTTTCTGGATGGGCTGAATGGTGCCTAGTTCATTATTGGCCATCATAAAAGACGCCATAGATATGCTTTCGGTCATATGGCGCGCAAGGATCTCCGGCGTAATGACCCCTTCTGTGGACGGATAGACATAGGAGACTGGCCAGTGCTGTTTCTCCAGTGCCCTGCAGGCGTTGAGAACGGCATGATGTTCAAAGGCAGAAGTGACCAATCTGCCTTTTTCCTCCTGGGCCGTACTCACTCCTTTAATAGCCCAGTTATCACTTTCTGTGCCGCCGGATGTGAAAAAAATTTCTTCCGGTTTTGCGTTAATAGACGCAGCAATTTTTTCTCTTGCCTCTGTGATCGCCTTTCTTGGTCCACGGGAAAAAGAATATGGCTGCGATGGATTGCCATACTCTTTCGTTAACCAGGGGAGCATTGCGTGATAGGCGGTGAGGGAAAGCTGAGTCGTCGCTGCATGGTCTGCGTAGATAAAAGTCTTCATAAGCGATCTCTAAGGGAACAAATCATAGAAAAAGTTCGCACCCGTCTTCTTTAAACATTTGTATTTTGTCCTGAATGTCTTCCGGAGTTACTTCAAGATAAGCGGCAAGGCATACTATGCAATACAGCTCCTGTGTGTCAGGACCAAGAAGCTTTTTGCTTGCGCCAATTTCGTCTTTCGTCAAGGGCGCCTTTCTACAGGAAGCACATGCATATTGTTTTTTGGATCTCATGTTCAAAGTCCTCTTGTGCGAATATCAGGTACCGTTTTGTCCGTCTCCTTTGAATCAATAAGGCCCATTTGTACTCGAATAATACTCCTCATTTCTATGGCGGGCTGCAAACAATAGCAGTCGAATTCAAATGGTGACATATCCGCAGCATTTGTGATATGAGGGAAGAGCAATTTCATATAAGCCGTACACATTCTGCGAATAGCTTCTGTATCGCGTGTGTCAGCTTTCTCAGGCAGAATCAACAGATCCTCAACCACTTCTCGATAGATTGGATCCTCGCGAAGTTCATGCAGTATCGTAGAGTAGTATTCTGTGTTCAAAGCCCATCCATTTGCTTTCATGTCATCGTTCATGCGCGGAAGCTCCCAGCCTTTGATGAAGCCGTGGATTCGGTCAAGGAAAGGACTTTTATGGAACGGAGCAGGGAGTTCGGAAAACATGAAATTGTACTCATTCATATTATCGCCGTTGATATTGCCTAAAAATACAATGCCTGCATCCACATTGACCTCATGCCCGTCGTCAGATTTGTACTTGCGGTTTTCCATGATTTGCTGAAGTGCAGAGTGCATTTCGCTATCCTTCATATACTCTGCTTCCCTGATTTCGTCTAAAGCCACAAAATCTTTATAGGCAACTACGCCATCTCGTTTGCTCGCGCGGTGATAAATGAGCTGCGCTCGTGTTGCTTTCCCGGAAACAAGCCAGCCGTAGCGGCTTATTTGACCGAAGAGATATGATTTACCCGTACCTGGAGGAGCCAGTTCTATTAAATTCAGATTTTTTTCAACAAAAGGAAGCAGTCGTTTCAGGACTGCAAGCTTTTGCGACATGCTTTCATAACCATTCGGATTATAATCCACGGCGGCCAGCACAATATCTACCCATTCTTCCAGAGTAAACAGGGAACGTGCGTCTTTGAATTCATTCAGGTCAATTGTATAGGGACAGAAATCCTGGAAACTGAGCAGCAGAATGCGGCCAGGCTTCTTTTTATCTGAGGGAAATAAATAGCCAAGTTCAATAATTCCCCAGGATTCTTCAGACCGA
>CAZGAM010000243.1:0-2504 GCA_964523685.1 uncultured Oscillospiraceae bacterium
ACAGCTCTATATAGTCGGTTCCATATTCTTTGCCCGCCAGGCTGACCGCTTCGCCGTCTTCCGCGGCAAAAGCGCTCGCGCCAAGAGCCAGGCAAAGAACAAAGGCCAGCACAAGAGCGAGCAGTTTCTTCGCGTGAATCATTGTTTTCCTCCTTCGTCACATACATTATAATTATTACAGGGCTTGTGTGCCCCGGTTTTCCCCTTTTGAAAGGACCGGTACCGCCTCTCCCCGGTGTTTCCTGGCTCTCTTCCGGCGGACCATTTCATCCTGCTGCTTTTCTCGCTCTGGGCGCCGGGTAAGCGGCTGCGCTGCCCATTCTGCCTGCACTGCCGTCTATCGTTTCTTCTCCTGATATGCAGAATTTTTGCATATTTTCTCTATTATACAACGTACAGCCGGAAATATACAAGATAAAAATCAATATTTTTGCATGCTGTACCCATTCTTTTTGTCTTTTTCAGCTTTCCGCATGCAACCGGCCGTCCGGTCAGGCAGCCCCGCCTTTCTGGTTAGATGCCCGACTGCCTTCTTCCTGCAGCGCTCCGGCTATGACCGGAACGGCTGCTCTGTATCCCTCCTCGCTCAGATGCAGGCCGTCATAGGAATAAGGCTCTGCCAGCGTGCCGTCCTGCTGACAGAGGACACTGTACACATCCACATAGCGGCATGCTGTCTCCGCCGCCAGTTTCTCGATCTTCTCATTCAGAGACTGGATATGCCCCGTCACCGTCCGCGCTCCTCCTTCGCTCACCGGGTATACCGATAGAAGCAGGATTTGCGTTTTTTCCTGCCACAGCAGGATCCGTTCCACGATCGTGTGCAGATTGTCCACAATGCTCTCTTCCGACCGGCCTGTGAGAAGGTCGTTGATGCCGCCCAGGATCACAACCACATCCGGCTCCCGGTTCAGCACCGCGCTGTCCACTCTGGCGAGCATATTCGATGTCTCATCGCCTGAAACGCCGCTGTTCACGCTGTTCAGGCCGGGATAGAAGACATCCAGATCACACAGCTCCGTGATGCTGTCGCCAAAAAAGACGACTTTCTTCCCGTATTCGCTCCAATCTGGTACCCCGGACGCGTCCCGCGGAAGATCTTTTTCTGCCATCAGCCTTGCACCTACTATCATGCCCGCCACAGCCGCCAGGGCCGCCATAATCAGAAGCCAAACTCTGGCGCGTTTCAACTCCTACTCCTCTCTCCCGTGCCCTGCCCATCCGGAACCCGCAGTTCCCAGAAAGCCAGGGCTCCCGCCGCGGCTACATTCAGGGAGTCGACCCCGGCGGCCATGGGGATGCGTACCACATAGTCGCATTCGGCTATGGTCCTCGCTGCCAGTCCATCGCCCTCCGTGCCGAGAACCACCGCCAGCCGTTCCACTTCCTTCAGGCGCCTGTCCTCTATGGTCATCGCCTCCGGCGCCAGGGCCAGGGCAACTGTTTGAAAGCCCAGGCCGTGCAGGTCCCGCATGGCGCCCTGAGGCCAGTTTTCCAGAACGGCCCAGGGGATCTGGAGCACCGTGCCCATGCTCACCCGCACGGCCCGGCGGTTGAGGGGATCACAGCAGGCGGCAGTGACCAGCATGCCGTCTACCCCCAGGGCCGCCGCAGAACGGAACACGGCGCCTACATTGACGGCGTCAGTGATGTTTTCCAGGACGGCCAACCGCCGGGCGCCGTGACAGACCTGCTCCATGGTCCTGGGTTTTGGACGGATCATGGCGCACAAAATGCCCCGGTTCACCGGATACCCGGTGAGGGACTGAAGCAGTTCCCTCTCTCCTGTATACACAGGCACCTCCGGACAGCGGGCAAGCAATTCCGCTCCCTGCCCCTTCAGGTGCCTCCGCTCCATCAAGAAAGCCTGCGGCACGCAGCCCGCGTCCAGAGCCACTCGGATGGCTTTGGCGCTCTCGCAGATGAAAAGGCCTTTTTCGGGCTCCAGCCGGTTTCGAAGCTGCGCCTCGGTCAGGCGGGCAAAGCAATCCAGTTCCGGGCAGGATGGATCCAGCACCTCTCGAATCCGACTCATCGCACCTGCGCCTTTCGGATCTTCACCCGGAAGGAGATATCCCGGGGCGTACGCATGCCGTCAAAGAGAATATGGTAAAAACCCTTCCCTGCATCCAGATCCATCACGGTCCCCGGACCCAGGATCTCATGCACGATTCTGTCTCCCACGGCAAACATCGGCGTCTGAGATCCTGCAGCCAGATAGCGCTCCTGGCTGGCGACGTACTGCCTGGCCTCCGCGATCAGGCCCTCCTGGGGCGGAGCCGTATATTCCAGGCAGCCCGGGTCTATATCCAGCAGGAACCGGGAGGGATAACGGGGGGAGCCGTCGGTATTTCGCCCCTCTGCCTCGGAGAGGAACAGCCGCTTTTCCGCCCGGGTGAACGCGACAAAGGCCAGACGGCGCTCCTCCTCCATGGCAGGTCGTGTTTTGGTCCGCCTGGAGGGGAAAATCCCCTCATTGAGGCCGCACAGAAACACATAGGGAA
>CAZGAM010000244.1:0-2499 GCA_964523685.1 uncultured Oscillospiraceae bacterium
CAACAGGGCACGGGTATAGGGATGTATGGGATGGTCAAAGAGCTTTTCCGTCTCCACCAGTTCTACAATGCGGCCTTTCTGGATCACAGCAATCCGGTTGCAGATTGTGCCTATTTGTGCCATCTTTAAAATAGGAAAAAATCCAAAATCTAGTCAGCATTAATTTAGATGGCACGAAACCGTGGAAATTCAGGTTAAGTCGTAAGAGATCGGCTGTTCGGTGTTGGCTGAGACAGGGTTACCGGAACTGTAGACCTCGTTTAGACCAGACGTTGTAGACCAGCGTGATGCTCTGCGTGTTTCCATCATGACGATATCTTGTACCACCATTGCCGGCCTCTGTAAAGGAAATAAAGGCTACGGTTTTGGCACTGCTAGCAGGATGGATGCAGCAGGGGATTTTTTGCAGAAAAGGAGTTGGCTCTCGGCTAAGCGACAGCCAACTCCTGAAATTTCTGCTTTTGCCTTATTTGATGGATTCCTCACGTGCTACCAGCCAGTCGGCATAAATCTGGTTATATTGCTCTGTTGTCAGAGGCTCAGCAAGCACATGATAATATTTATATTTTCCGTCCGTGTTGTGGATGCCCTCAAAGGGATTGAGACGTGTCACAGTATACCCGGTTGTATCAGAGTGGAACGGAATGACCAGAGCATGCTCAATCAGAAAAGCTTCTGCTGCGGCAAACGCCTCATAGCGCTCCACGGAGTTGCTTGTAATGGTCTTTGCATAATCCAGCAGCTCATAGTATTCCTCCACCAATTTGCTCACATTCGGACCGGAAGCCTGATCCAGGAACGTCCAGTTTCCGCCTCTGTCTGTGACGGTTGTCCATGCCTCGGGATCGTGGATGGTTGTTCCGGTGTTGCACTTCATGAAGGCATACTTGCCGGAGCGGCGGACAGAATCCAGGAAGCCGGTGGAAGGACCAGCCTCGATGGTAATATCCAGATAATCAGCCCCAAAGAGGTCTGTCAGTTGCTGCTTGATGACCTGGATTTCCTCAGCCCAGCCAGAGACAGTGGGGTTGTAGGGCATGTAGACCTTGATGGGGAAGGTGACGCCCTCAGCAGTCAGCTCTTCCACAGCCTTATCCCTGTACTCCAGCGCCTTATCGGGGTCAAAGCCCCAGTTCGGGCGGTTGGCGTACTCAGCAATAGGCTCCATCTCCGTGTAGTCAATGCCGTCAACGGTGGCCCACTGTTTGGCGCAGATCGTGTTGCTCAGGAACGCTTCCGGATTTAACGGCTCCTGGGCCATCTTCGCCTTTACGCGGTCTATTCCCCAGTAGAGGGACTGGCGGAAGTTTTCGTTGTCTATAGCTTTATTCCAAGTATCCGGATCATACTGCTCATCGAACTGAGGCCAGAAGTTGAAGGCGTAGAAATACATGTATGTGGAATCGGGCTGGCCGGGAATCACGATATCTTTCGTGTCTTCACTGTTGAGCCAGTCCGTAATGATATCGCTGCCAAGACTGGCCATATCCACCTCACCGCGGCGGAACATTTCCGGGGCGAGTGCAGACGATTCTGCATTGTAGGTGGCGATTATTTTTTCAATATGGACATTATCAGCATCATAGTAGCTATTATTTTTCTCATAAATTCTTTCTGCCTGCGGCTCAAAGGAGGTCAGGCGGTAGGGCCCAATGTAATAGAGGGACTCATTGTCCATCCCGTAGTTGTCGCCCAGCTCTTCTACGAGAGAGGTGCACATGGGCAGGAAATGTTCCCCATATCCTTTGAAATAAGGCAGAGGATGCGCCAACGTGACTTCCACTGTATAATCATCCAGCGCTTTGAAACCCAAGGTGCTCATATCTGTCTCTTCTCCGGATAAGAGCTCGGTCGCCCCTGCAATTACATCATCAAAATAAGGGACACCGCCAGCCGCATTTGCCGGATTGCAGATGTATTGGGCGGATGTCACGAAATCCTGGGCCGTCAGGGGATCTTTCTCATTGCCTTCCCAGTCGACCCAGTGCAGGCCCTGACGCAGGTGATAGGTGTAAACCATTTCATCCTCGCTGATATCGATGCTCTCCGCCAGCCCGGGAATAAAGTTCCCATATTGATCTGTTGTCTCCAAGCCTTCTGTGAGGTTGGATACCGCTTCCCACGTACCGGCGCTGCTGTCCCCTTTAAAGGGGTGCAGACTGGACGCCTCAGTGGTGTATATAATGTGCAGTGTCTGATCCTCTGCGTAGACCAGGCCGTATGGGTTGTCCGACCCGGTTTCGGAATTTTCCCGGGCCTCGCTGCTGCCAAGGCTGCAGAAAACCATAGAGAAGATCAGCAGCACAGCAAGCAGCGATATGAGTGTCTTTTTCATGATTCACTTTCCTTTCTGAAAATTCTGGGTTTCCTTCGCTCAAAATCAGGAACCGGTAATAAGCCGGTCTACGGCTGCAGCAAAAAGCAAAGGCGCTTTTTTCGCATAGTATATATATATTGTACACCATGCATTCCAGCCTGTCTACCTGTTTTCATCTTTTT
>CAZGAM010000245.1:0-2394 GCA_964523685.1 uncultured Oscillospiraceae bacterium
GAATACAATCAGAGAAGAAGTCAGTGAATACTTTATCTATTCCGATATGTATGACAAAATATATAATTCATGGACCCTGCTCAGTGCGACCGGTTATCTGACCATGCAGGGCAGACCGGACAATTATCTGGTGAAACTCAAAATCCCAAATCTGGAAGTGCGGGATGCGTTCGTGAAGCAGATCCGGGAGTGTTTCCAGGAGACTGTTCAGTCAGACACAGACAGGCTGAATCGATTCTGCACTGCGCTGCAAACCGGAGATGCAACTGCCGTGGAGAAGATCTTTGTAGAGTACTTGAGGAGATCCATCATCGTTCCTGATTACGCGGTGTCGGACAACAGTCAAGGAAACTTCTATGCCGACGTATTGCTCGACATCCTGCAGTGCAGCGGACACTTTCTTGTTGTCCACAAACGAGAGTCGGACGGCGGATTCGCAGACATCCTGGCAGTGACGGTAGAGGGAGATACAGGCATTGGCATCGAGATAAAAGCAGCGGACGATGGAAGAAATTTGGATCAAGCCTGCCAAGAGGCCATAAGGCAGAGCGATGAGCAGTGGTACAGGGAAGTCTTTCAAGACACGCCGGTCAGGAAGATTTGGAAATACGGTGTTGCCTGCTATCAAGGGGAATGCGAGGTCGTGCTCGGTGCGTGAGCGGATAGAAAAGGACAGAAGTCCTGCTTGCCAGAGCAGATTCCGAATCTTTGCTGTTTCGCTTTGTACTCCGGAAGTATGTCATAGTCGAGATAGTTTGATTTTGAAGTATATGTAATTTCTGCTCCATATCATTGATACCCAATATCTCCAGAAATTTCGGGTAGCTATACGGAAGAATGGAAGATCAAATATTTATTTTTCGGCATTTTGTCTTAACACATTTCTGAGAACTCTAAATATTACCCTAGAGCCAATCAAATATGTATCTTGTCGGAAAAAGCATGGAAACAGTGAAGGAATGTTTCCACTGATCGATGAGGTGGAGAATAACCCCTTGTGAATTGAGTTACAGGACCTTGTAAGCTGTTTATAATTAAAAAAGCAACATAAATAATAGAATTATGAAACTTTCCCGTTGCACTACAGCACAACGGGAAAGTATTCTTTAAAACAATAAAAGAGAGGCTACACTAGGTTGTAAGGAATGCATCCTGGCGGAAATCATCCATCTCTTTTTTGGTGTTAAAGCAGCAGATGAAGACGCGGTTGCCCATGACACCGGAAAGCGCATCCGGCATGCGGGTGGACAATCGTATCTGCTGGTTATATTTTTCTTCCAGCTGCATGTCACTTAGTACATAGCGGCACTCATCTCTGCGCCCGGCGTAAGCGCAGTAGCTGTGGGGCCCATCATACGAGCAGCTGCTATGATCATAGGCGACCATGTCAGCAAAGAGCCGATACACATCTACGCTTTGGCTGAAGTTGATCATGTCCGGGGTAAAACCGCCGGCTGGCCGCATATTGACTTCCAGAGCGACGATGTCGCCTTTCTGACCAAGACCTTGTTTTGCCTTCGTGAGCCGGAAAAATTCCAGATGGAAAAACCGGCTGGATGCCTCAAAAGCCTTCAGAGTGGCTCGGCCGGCTTCCTCTACTTCCGGAGGAATTTCTTTATCTACATAATAGAAGCAGTGTGTATGTTCGTTCGCCATGTCCATAATGGAGTCCGGGGTAATGTGACTGGCCGCAAAGAGAACCTCGCCTCTGCTGTTGCAGATGCCGTCATAGGTGGTTACTTCACCGGGGACAAACTCCTCCAAAAGATAGGGAACAGGCGGAGCACTGTTCAGAAAGTACCGGACATCCTCCTCACTTTTTAGTTTATAGGTGGCAGAAGCTCCCACACCACGGTCTGGTTTGGCGACAACGGGGTAGCCTACCATGTCAGTGAACTCCAGGGCGGAAGAAAGATCGGTGAGGGGAAGGTAGCGGGCTGCAGGGATACCTGCCCGGGTATAGTACGTCTTCATCAGAGTTTTGCTTCTGTACCGAGCAATCTGGTCCTCTTTCAGACCCGTTGTCACATTGAACTCGGTGCGTAGTCTGGCATCTTGCTCCAGCCAGTACTCATTATTCGACTCAATCCAGTCAATTTTCCCATACCGGTAGGAGAAGTAGGCGACGGCACGGAAAACCTGCTCATAGTTTTCCAGCGTGTCCACCTTGTAGTACTCTTGCAGCGAATCCCGCAGTTCTGGGTGCAGTTGGTCATAAGGGCAGTCACCTACTCCGAGAACACGAATGCCGTTTTCAGCCAGTCGCATGCAGAATAAGCGGTACGCTTCCGGGAAATTGGGGGAGATAAAAACAAAATTCATCAAAAATTTTGGCAGGATACTCCTTGTTTTATAACAAGGGGAGGAATGCCCTGCGCTCTCCTTTTCTGATTT
>CAZGAM010000246.1:0-2352 GCA_964523685.1 uncultured Oscillospiraceae bacterium
CGTTCCAAGAGCAAGGTTGTGTTTGTAGTTGTACCGGGATTTTTCGTTTTCATCTTGAATTCCCGGGTAGCTTTATAACTATTGCGATTTCCGGTCTATGTTAGTAGTAAATACAAACAAATTACAACTTATATAATCGAGAAATATGCAGCATAATGCACAAATTTCTTAGTATCGAAGAAAAATTCGGTAAAAAACATTGCATTTAGAAACACTATAGTATATTATTTAGCTATATAACTAATAGCCACTATGGAGTTTTCAAATGCTGAAATTTGTCTATTTCCGCGATAGCAGCGGTCGACTGTGTGCTAGATGGCCTGGAAAAAGCATTTTTGTGAAAGGTGTTGGCCCTCGTAAGAAGGGACAGCGACACCTTGGGCTTGTAATCAACAAGGAAAAGAATGTCTTCTGGAACCGGACGCAGGGTTACTTCGTGTTTGACCCCGAAACAGAAACATGCCACGAACCGGATCCGAGTGATATTCCAGATGCCAACAGTTTGCAACCTGATGGATGCAAGCAACAGTCTCCACCGTGTTACATCGATTTTGGAGATGCCTTCTTCTTGGACCAGCTGATTCACGGCATAGGGTATGACAAGGTAATTGATAAAATTATCTTCGGAAACAGAGATACTTTGTACGCTATGATCCAGTATTACGCGCTCGAAGGTAAAGCAAGTATACATGCCAATACATGGTATCGTAGTAGCTATGCTTCATACCTATACCCAAAGGCGAACCTATCAACGCAGAGGATCAGCGATTTCTTAAAAGCTGTAGGAACACCGGAGAATCGTAGGGATTTTCTCTTGGCTCATATTCAATATGTTCTGGAATCTACAGATGAGGAACTGTGTGTATTAATCGACAGCACAGGCATGCCGAATAGCTGTGACATCCCCATTACCTGTGTCAGCAACCACGAAGGAGACATAAATATTGAGTTCCGACTCATTGCCGTTGTGCAGAAGAGGACCGGGCTCCCGTTGTATTATGAAGTGATAGCAGGGAACATTGTAGACATCACGACACTGGAACACACCATTACCAAACTCGGACAGTATGGGATGAGAGTCGATTATGTTATTGGGGATGCCGGATACTGTTGTCCGACGGTAGTGGAACGTCTTCTCCTCCATGGCATCGACTTTATGACACGACTTGCTCCACAGTACAACCTGTTCAAGGATGCAGTTCAGAATCACCTCTTAGAGCTAGATGACCCCGCATCTCTCGTAAAATTCAAAGGGCGTTGCGTAAGCATTGTCAAATACTCGGCGGAAATCGTAATGGATATTACCACGGGGGAAATGAAATCTTGCTTTATTTACCTCTGCCGTGACCAGCTGAGCTACCTTTCCAAGTACAAGCAACTGTTTACCAGCGGCAAAGCATCTGATATGACAACCCAGGAAATTGCTGAAGTTAGCGATCGTATGGGTTTGTTTGCTATCATATCAACGCAGGATCTGCCTTGCGAAGATCTTCTCCCAGAGTACTATATCCGGCAGAATATTGAGCAGTACTTCGATTTTGGGAAGAATTACGCCAACTTCCTACCAGTTCGTAAGCACAGCGTGCAAGCCCTAAACGGGCACCTACTGATTTCGTTTATTGTTACTTTTCTTGTTATTCTAATTAAGAATCGTCTAAATCTGGTGGACACAAGATATGTATGTGTACCACCTAAAATCTATAAGAACACACTAAATGGAAGAATAGATGTTGCGCTGGAAGAATACAATAGCGTGGAAAACAAAGATATCCTGGTTATTGAACAGGATCCATTGAAAGACATTTTCAGCGAATCCCCAACGTCTTTGTTTCTAAGCTTGCGAGGATTGAAGGCTGAGGTTTTTGATACAATGATTCAGCCAGATATAGCGCAGAAAGATCAACGTGAATACTTGGAGGCTTTCGGCACGGCTAACCCCACTCAGATTAGCAGGCTGCAAAAGCAACTCTTGCCTGTATATAAAACGGAGCCTGTAGGTGTCACAAAAGTCCTCGCTTTCACTTTTCCTCCCCCCTTGACAGATGAAGAAATTGTAGAGAAGCGAAAGGCAAAGGCGGAAAGAAAAGCGAAGAAAGCTGAAAAGGAAGCCAATGGAAAGGCAACTGATGAAAGAGAGTTCGAGGACCTTCCGAATGAAGCCGGTGAAGAGCCAGAACAGCAGCCAACTAAGAAAAAACGCGGGGGAAGGAAACCTGGATCAAAGAACAAAAAGACGTTAGAGCGCGAAGCGGCTATTGCCAGAGGAGAAATAGAGCCTCCCAAGCCAAAGCGGCCCTACCACCGAAGAAACCAACAGGTCCCACAGCAAGATGCCGAGAGTCAAAATTGAGC
>CAZGAM010000247.1:0-2337 GCA_964523685.1 uncultured Oscillospiraceae bacterium
ATCCAAATGTCCTCTCCCCATCTGGATACATCGCTTTTGCCCTCTCCTATAATGCCCATCCCATGGTCCCCCTGGATGCCGCCTCTCTCCATGACGTTCCCCGTTTGATATCCAGTTCGCAACAACCTACTTTTATTAATTTCCTGTAAATCATTTCATCACATTTTTTTGGAATCTCACGTCTAGGGGATGGGCAGTTGACTGCTTGCCCTCATTCCTCTTCCTGGGCCCTCCGGCCCCCCTGGGGAGCCGGAAATTGCTCCGGCTCCCCGCTGCTCCAGGCGTGTTTTTCCCCTGGAGCCAAGCCTTCACGGCGCGAACAGCTGGTTGATATCCGCCAGCGTCTCCCGCACCAGCTGCTCTCCGCCCTCGTGGCCCACCTGGCCGCTGGAGATAAAGGCGCTGTAATGTCCGCCCTTCTCCGCCTTCTCCGTGGGCAGATATCCCTGGGCGCCGTTCGCCAGCTGCACCAGGAAGGTCTGCTCGGCCAGGCTCCGGGCCCGGATCTGATTGCCGTAATCCAAAAACAGTTCATAGGGATTGGTGGCGATGGCAATGGTGCCCAAGCGGACCACATGCACTTCCGTCGGCACGATCTCCTTCGTCTCTTGCTCCTGGTACCGACGCAAAATACCCAGATGGATCTGGAGCTTCGCTGCGTCGTTGTAATCCACATCTCCCTCTTTCTCCCGCAGGTATTCCCGTACGGCCTTTTCCGCCGTATGGTACTCAGCCATGGTGGCTCTTCGCAGAGGCAGGTGCACATCCAGGACATGATGGACAAAGACCGGGTCCTTCTGAGGCGCATCCAGTCCCTCCTCGTAGACCGCGATAATCTCGTTGGCCACCCGCTTGCCGGCCTTTTTCATCCCCTGCAGATCAAACATGGAGGGGTCCGCCTTCCTCTTGAGGGGTCGCGGCCGCTGGATATTGGGATCGTTGAGATCGCTGTCCGGCTGTACCCAGCGCACCAGATCTACCGGGCACTGGTCGCCGGCCGCGCTGCACAGGGGGAGAAGGAACAGGTCCGGCCCAAAATGCTCTCGAAGCAGCATTTTGGCCTCGCCCCAGTAATCCGGGGAGACAAAAAGCCGGTGCTGCACACACTGGGCCGGGCAGGCGATATTCGCTACCACGCCGGTCAGCTTCCCCTGCCCGTCAAAGACGTACAGAAGCTCGATGCCGGAGTCGCTGCCGCCCTCCACCTGGGAAAACACCGCCGTGTTGGTATCGCCCCACATCTGGGCCGAACCATCGCTGTAGGCGGCCCGGCGGCACATCCCCACCGGCGCCCGGCCGAAGGCATTGGAAAAGCTGCCTTCCGCCCGGTTCTGCCACGCCTCCAGCACCACCTTGGTGATCCGCTCAATTAAAAGATCATAGATTTCCTCTTCCGTGGCAATGTCCGGATTGTCTGTGACCTTGGCGCTCTCCACATATTTCTTTCCCGGCGGCAGCAACGGCTCCAAAATACTGCGGGTGTAAACTTCCGTCACCTCGCCCCGGCCCCCGCGGCGGACCCGGGGATAGACCGGTCCCGTGTGGGTGTGGATGGCGGCGAAAATGACTTTTTTCGGATCCAGTCCCACCTGGTTGCCCTCCAGTTCTTCCCGCACATCCTCTACCAGGTTGTTGGACACACAGGCAAGATCCGTACTGCACAGGACCATCTGCTCGCCCGCTCCCTCCACGGCTAGGGCCGTGGCGGTAAGCGGCTTTTCCACATACTCCGATATGCGTTCGGCAAACTGTCCCGCCAGAGAGATCTTCTTCTCCGGCGTAATATTTTCTTCCGCCCAACCAATTTTCATAAAGCTTACCAGGCTCGGAACCCACTCCTTTTAAGATAAGGGGTGGGAGGAGAGCCTATTCACCTCCTCGATTCTGTTCATAGTGTTTTTCTGATTTCCAAAAGTTACCCTGTAGGAAATACCTGCGCTGATCTTGGTTTCATCCAGCTTCCGCACATCGAAATATCCGCTTGCTCTGCGCCCAAAGAGGAAACCTTCCTCTCCACACAAAACAAAGCAGAAAGGAAAGCCAAAAAGGTTGATGCTCTGTCTAAAGAAGCCTCCAAAAACAACCAAGCACCCAAAAAACGGGGTGGGAGAAAGCCTGGATCGAAAAACAGGAAAACATTGGAGCGAGAAGCTGCCATAGCTAGAGGGGAAATTTCACCTCCACCACCAGAAAGACCGTATCACAGAAAAGCTAACACAAGTTCTTTTCCAGATGGTGTAGCTGCATCGTCGTCTTGAGCAGGCTGGAGTAACGCGAATGCCCTCCGGGGTACTCAGTAAAAGTTACAAAGTTATGGTTATAAAGTCACCCGGGAAT
>CAZGAM010000248.1:0-2329 GCA_964523685.1 uncultured Oscillospiraceae bacterium
GCGGCACCCGCCTATGTCGAATACACGGGAGGCAAATGAAAATGGCTACGAATCCGGTTGAAACGGGACCTGAAAATGTTGTGACCTTAAAAGTCGTCGGCATCGGCGGCGCAGGGGGCAACGTGGTAAACAGGATGGTCAGTGCCGGCACCAATGGAGTAGAGTTTATTGCCGTCAACACGGATAAACAGGCTCTATCCATGTCTACGGCCGACCAGAAAATACAGATAGGGGAAAAACTTACCCATGGCCAGGGCGCTGGCAGTGATCCCGAGGTAGGCGAAAAGGCGGCGGAAGAGAGCCGCAATGAGGTAGCCAAGGCGCTGGAGGGCACAGATATGGTTTTCATTACCGCCGGAATGGGCGGTGGAACCGGTACCGGTGCCGGCCCGGTGGTGGCGGATATTGCCCGGGAGGCGGGCGTGCTTACGGTAGGTGTGGTTACCAAGCCTTTTGGCTTTGAGGGGAAAAAGCGTATGGACCAGGCCATGCGTGGCATCGATTCTCTGCTGGGAAAGGTGGACAGCCTTCTGGTGATTCCCAATGACCGGTTGAAGTATGCCACGGACCAGAAAGTTACTTTTGCCAATGCCTTTGAGATTGCCGATGAGGTGCTTCATGAGGCGGTGACCAGTATCTCGGGACTTATTAAGAATACAGGGTTTATCAATCTGGATTTTGCCGATGTGTGCACGATTATGCGAAACGCAGGCTTTGCCCACATGGGCGTAGGCCATGCGGTAGGCAAGGGGAAGGCGGAGGATGCCGCCCAGATGGCAATTTCCAGTCCGCTGATGGAGACATCCATTAATGGGGCAAAGGGTGTGCTGATCAATATCACCGGCTCGGAGGACATGGGACTGGAAGATGTGGAGACGGCAGCCAACTTGGTGCAGTCAGCCGCCCATCCGGATGCCAATATTATCTTCGGCGCTTCTTTTGATAATTCCATGGAGGATGAGATCCGGGTAATTGTGATCGCCACCGGCTTTGATGAGGGAACGCAGACGGCAAAAGCTGCCACCACCATACCTGCCAGCCTGAGCGGCAGACAGGATGCGGCCGGACGGAGCGCTCCGGCCAGTGAAAAGGCTGCCGCACCGGAGAAAAAAGCGCCGGCACCGGAGCCGGAAGAGGAAGATCCCTTTGACAGTATCTTCCGCATCTTCAACTCTAAATAAAACCGAAGGCCTCTTTTCCCGCACCCGCCTGCAGGATTCCTGCAGGCGGGTATTGACTGTAATCTACAAAAAAGCGTCCGGAGACCGCAGGCCTATCCATGCTTCCCGGACTATTCGTCGCGGAGATCTCTGCCCGAAACCGGAAAATCAGCAAATGGGTGCCTTTCGGCGACCAGAAGGAACGAACCCGCAGCCCTGGCAGAGGATCTGCGGGGAATGGGGCCTTGCCAAGTCAGGCTGTCTGATTCATAATAGCATCAACAGAAATTGAAAAAGGAGGAAACATATGGCAGAAGAGAACAAAGAGGCCGGCGTACTGCTCCAGTGGCATATGGGCGCTACGTCCAGTGTAGAGATGGATTATAAAAAGTCCTGGGACCACTTGATCTTCACGCGGGAGGAACAGTTGAATAAGTTGCCCCTGGAAATCGACATGGTCATCAGAAAGAAGAGCCCCATTTTTCTAGACGATGACATCGGCTCCTTCTTTCGGATTTTCAATCTGTTTGAGTACAAGTCCAAGGATGCACCTCTCGACATAAATACACTTTCAAAAACGCAGGGGTTAGCATGCCTTTTCAAGGGTTATGAGAATAAATCGGAGAGGCGGCCCCTGGATCAAGTCACGGTTACCCTCATCAGGGAATCGAAGCCGGTCGGTCTGTTCAAGTATCTAAAAGAACATAACTTTGAAGTGATCAAAAGGAGCAGCGGCGTTTACACGATAGCGAGTGGCCTTTTGATTCCCACCCAGATTGTAGTCGGGAAAGACCTGGACCCAAATAAATACCCGTGGATGCATCTCACGACAAGCAGTGTCACCGAGGAAGAAATGCGGAAGGCGCTGGAATACACGGACAGGGTTACCGACAAGAGAGAGCAGGATCTTTTGGATTCCATTCTGGATCTGTGCATGAGTGCGAACCCAGATATTGTAAAGGCTATAAAGGAGAGTGCGGATATGTACGAGGTACTGAGGGATCTTTTTCAGGAGGAAATCGATGCGGTACAGCAGGAGTCAGACCAGCGCTTAGCAGAGATCCAACGTCTGCAAGCGGAAAACCAGCGGGCCCAGAAGGAAACACAGCGGGCCCAGAAGGAAACACAGCGGGCCCAGAAGAAATCACAGCGCCTGCAGGCGGAAAACC
>CAZGAM010000249.1:0-2323 GCA_964523685.1 uncultured Oscillospiraceae bacterium
TGAGTTGGAGAGTGCCATAGCTAAAAACGTGTACCCGGATCTTTGCGATACGAAGGAGATCCAAACCTTGGTCAAAGAGGGACTTGAGTCAGGTGCGACCGGTCAGACTGCCGGGAGGGGATTGTACGATTGGTCGGTAAAGGATCAGGACGATTTTCGTCTCAGAAAGCAGCAACCATATTTTGACGGTATAAAGAAATGGACAATGCCGGGATGAGTTCCCCAATTTCCTGCGAGTACATGAATCAACCTGAAACCGTGTTGACGAATCATGTACAATATTCTTAGAATGACTGCCACAAGATTGCAACACCCTTTGGAAGACCTGTTTCAAAAAAGGGCTTCAAAAAACACCGAGAGGGAGCAATGGCTCTTGGGACCTTCACTACTGCGAAGGTTTCTTTTTTACCCCCTTATAGTCAGATTTTGACTTATCTTGCCATTCTTCATCTCTTCTACAGGCTCAGGGACTCCCATACCCATACCGATTCTTAAAAGGTTCCTGTAAAGTGGACTTGAAACAATGAAATTATCGCACTTCTCTATTTTCGATATTTGCTCTCTGAGTAGTTGACTCCCACCCCCACGGAAATATGATGCACAGGGAGCAAGTATTACCTGAAGACATCTTTTCCGGGAGAACTTCTATACTCGTCGGGCAAAAGCACTGGGGATCTCCAGTTCCTGCCTGTACTTTGCCACTGTTCTCCGGGAAATTGGGCAGTCTCGTTCTGCCATCGCCTTCGACAGCTGTTGATCCGAAAGAGGGTGGTGCTTGTCTTCGCTGCAAATAAGCTGCTGGAGAAGAGCCTTGGCGGCAGTTCCACCCATAATTGAATCGCCTTCCTCTGCAACAGCCGCTCGGGAGAAAAAATAATGCATTGGATATATGCCACGCGTGCATTGGATATACTTTCCTCGCACAGCTCTGCTGATCGTTGATTCATGTACTTCCATTTGAGCAGCCACCTCAACCATAGTCAGAGAAGCTAATGCCTGCGGGCCATTTCGGAAAAAATTGCTTTGCCTTTCGGCAATAATCTGCGCACATCGCAGCATCGTGTTTTTTCTCTGTCCGATGGCCCAGAGAACACCTTCCGCCTGATTAAGCTGAGCCAACAGGTATTCCCGAACCTCTCTGTCCTCTGTTCGAGAAAGCAGTTCTCGGTAATAACTGTTTATATGAAAGGAGGGGGATTCTCCGTTTCGGAGATAAGGAACAAATCTCCCATCTATCTCCTCTATAAAAATGTCTGGCAGAATATACAAAGACAGCTCTGACTGTTGAAAGATCTCCCCAGGTTTGGGATTAAGCTCGCGGATCACCAAAACCGCTCTCTGTACTTCCTCCGCAGATATGTTCAGCTTTGCTGCGATAGAGTGGTAATGATGTTTTGCCAGTTCTTCCAGGTGATGCTGAACAATCTCTAAAACCGGGCCTGTTTCCTTGCAGCGTATCAGCTGGAGGGCGAGGCATTCTGGTAAATTCGTCGCTCCAACACCTGCGGGTTCCAAGGATTGAAGCACCGCAAGGGCACTTGCCATTTCCGGTTCTGGGATTCCCATGCTCTGAGACAATTCTGTTAAGGGGATACGAAGATAGCCATCCTCATCCAGGCAGGAAGCGATCATTTGTGCTATTTGTCTCTCTCTTTCCTTTATGGGTATGGTCTGCAGTTGTCTGGAGAGAAAGTGAAATAGTGTTTCTTCCAGACCTCCGTTGTTGCTTGCCAATGTCAGGGGATCCAGTTCATCATACTCTATGTGCTGATAGTAGCGGTTCTGGCGGTCATTTTCATCTAGCCAGCGATACTTTGCCAGAAGTTCTTCATCTCGGCTTTCTGCCGGCAAAAAAATATCATCCGGCTCCACCAATGGATTGCTCAATGCCAGCTCCTGGACAAACGAAGCCAGTTCAATTGAACTCATCTGAAGCAACTGAACATTTTGCAACTGCTGCTGAGACAGTCGCTGGACTTGCGTTTGTGATTGCGTTTGCATAAAATTCACAAAACCACTTCCCCGCAGGTTGATCTTTTTGTATCAGTTTACCACATTCAGAGAAAAAGTCAAGGAAGCAAAAATTCTGCAAAAGCATGAAGATTTTAAGAAACCATGGCTTAGAAGGTAAGCGATCAGCGCAAAACTGACAGCTTTGTTCTTCCAATCTCCTGTTCCGACAACGGCAAAACGTTCGACCTCCGGTCCTCCTAAGGGATGGAACAAAACTACAGAGACATTGACAGGCCTTTTGGGAAGATCTATGACGCTGATGCCATTCAGCTTGGTTGCTTTGTTGAGATTATGATCATTCTGCTGAGAG
>CAZGAM010000250.1:0-2318 GCA_964523685.1 uncultured Oscillospiraceae bacterium
CGGGCAGATTCGGGACTCTCACCCGTTAGAAACGTGCGCCGCCGGGCGCACTTATTTGAAAAAGCCTGCTGGGAATTTCCCAGCAGACTTTTTCCTTATCTGTTCAAAACCGTGAAACACGAAGCAGCCCTTCCATAGCGTTGTATAACGTCCAGTCACATAATCAAGCTCCCTGGATCAAGCGCTTCTGGGTTACGGCCTATCCCATGGGACAGGGGAAGCTCCGTAGATCTGCCCTGTGGTACACCAGCTTACGTGGTTCAAAAATCGCCCCGCGGTCCATATGTATACCAATTTCCTCCACAAACGTTCGCCGCCGTGCTCCTACACCGGGTTTTAACAGCCATTTTTTCAATGCACTGCACGATGCCGCCAGCAGGCACTACCCGGATAGCCCAAAGGTACCATCAGCTCAGCTTCCCTTTCATCAAAAAGTTTCCTCTGTGCCAAGCGCCATCTGAATATGCTGGAGATTGCTCTGCACTGCTTGCACTAACAGATTCACATCCTGCCCGAAAGACAACATCTGGATGCCCATGTCAATCCAATATCGATATAATTCAACGGATGCACCGCATCCCAATGCTACTCCTACATATTTCCCGGCATCCCGGCATTTTCTCACAACTTCCCGTATGACTTCCTGCACTGGCTCGGCATAAATATCGGTAAGTCTGCCCATGGAACCTGACAGATCACAGGGACCAATCATGATGGCGTCTAAGCCGTCTACCTCCAATATTTGCTCTATGTTCCGGGCTGCTCCTATATCTTCCATCATCACCATTCGAAAAATCAACTCATCGGCATGGTTCATATACCAGCTTCCATCTACCACACCATATTTTGCTGCCCGGATAGGGTTCCAGCCCCGAATGCCTTTGGGTGGATACCGACAGGATGCTATGGCCTCCTTCACCTCCTGCACGGAATGAACCAGCGGGAATAATATTCCATCCGCCCCCATATCCAGTACTTTTTTCACCATATCCGGTTCATTGCCCGGAATACGAACAAAAGAGGCTGCTCCACCTGAGTGGGCTGCTATGATATGCCTTTGTACATCCTTATTGTCAATGGCTCCATGCTCCATGTCGATCCAAACCATATCGCAGCCGCAAAAACCGAACATCTCACTTACGGAAGGATCTGACAGCAGCGCATTTCCAATGATCACCAATTGACCGCTATCCATTTTTTTCTTAATTGACTGTATATCGTACACGACCTTATCCTTTCTGCCATCAGTTGTTCTTGTTGCTGCCCTATTTTGACTTTTCCTGATTAGTTACAGGAGCCCGGGCAGAACCGATGTTCTGCCGAGTTTTTTCGCTTACTATTCATAGGATTTGAGTCGGAAAAAGGAAAAAATATAGGCTTCCCTCATAGAGACTGTGCCAGTTTCTTCGCCTGCTGCTCTGCAGCTTGAATGGTCGGTTCCGGATTCGGGAGAAAATCCATTCCTTCCGCTGCAATACAGGTAAAAGAATCGAAACCAAAAAACTTGGCCAATGCCCTGCAATAGGGAGTTCCCTGCTCCATATCTGTACCCTCATAGTATCCGCCTCTGGTGGTGAGCAGAATCAGAGCTTTTCCCTGGCACATACCCTTCAGACCTTTTTCGGAAGTCACAAATGTGATTCCTTCCACACTGATGTTTTCCACATAGATTTTGAATAGTGCCGGAAAACTCAGATCCCAAAATGGCGCTGCCAACACCACATAGTCGGCACTGGCAAACTGATTCGCATAGTCAAATCTGGAATTCCCCCGATCTCCGGCTGCCAGCAGTCTGTCCCGTTCCCGGAGAAGTGGTCCGGTCAGCGGCTGCAGATGCTCGTCCTCCGGGCGGATGGTACGGAGAGTAAAGCGCCCCGGTTCCAGGTTCTGCACAAAAGCCCTAAGCAATCGTGCCGTGCGGGATCTCTCTCCCCTCACACAACAATCCACGATCAGAATCTTCTCCATATTTCTTCTCCTGCCATTAGATAGGAATATGTCCGCTTCGCATCCTGCTGAGGCATCAGTCTTATGGGGAACATGGATTCTGTTCTCATGCTTCCCTGATTATATCGATTTGACAACTTTTCATAACCGCCAGAGCCTGCTCATGACTTTCAGGCGTAACACCGGCGCAGCAGAATGCCAGAACATGCAGAGGCGTCTCCGGCAGGCAGGCTTTGAGAAGAAGCGCATTAGAAATGACACATATATCCGTACAAAGTCCCACTAGCGTAATGTCCAAGGGCTCCTGCTTGGCTATGGCAGACAGTTTCTGTGACAGTACCACCGAACCAAAGGTTTGTTTATCCACGATT
>CAZGAM010000251.1:0-2315 GCA_964523685.1 uncultured Oscillospiraceae bacterium
AAATAGCCCTTTGCTGCATGAGCCGGGCAAAACTTTCGCGGGAGGATACCGAGCGTTGTGCGGAGCAGGTAAAAAATGCCGTCTGGCAGGTGCTGACCGGCAGAGCAGAAAATCCCGGGCTGGATACGGCTCAGCTGATGAATCTTGACGCCCTCATGGATCAGGTAAAAGATTACCTGCAGCACAATGTGCAGCCTAAACAGATATTTGGCCTGTTGGCCGTAGAGACACTGAGGTAAGCAAATATGGCAGAAATTGTGAGTGTCCGTTTCAGACAGAAAGGAAAGAGCTACTACTTTGATCCCGGAAGTCTGACATTGCATGCCGGGGATAAGGTAATCGTGGAAACCGCCAAAGGTCTGGAAATTGGCGAGACGAGTCAGGTAAACCACCAGATTGAAGATGAGAAGCTGGTAGCACCTCTGCGGCAAGTGGTCCGGGTTGCTACGGAAGAAGAAATGCCGGGATAAGGAGCGGGAGGCTTTTCAAGTCGCACAAAAGGGAATCAAGGCGCATGGCTTGGATATGAAACTGGTGGATGTGGAGTGCAGTTTTGAGGGCAATAAAATTGTCTTTTTCTTCTCAAGTGATGGACGAGTTGATTTCCGAGAGTTGGTAAAGGATCTGGCAGGTGTATTTCACACGCGTATTGAATTGCGCCAGATTGGAGTCCGGGACGAGGCAAGAATGATGGGGGGCCTGGGAATATGCGGGCGGCCCTATTGTTGTGGAACTTTCATGGAAGAATTTAAACCGGTCTCTACCAAGATGGCAAAAGTCCAGAACCTGAGTTTGAATCCTACAAAAATATCCGGCAGCTGCGGTAGGTTGATGTGCTGCCTGCGTTATGAACAGCCTGCTTACGATGAGCTGGTGAAAAATGTGCCGAAAGTCGGTGCTTTTGTGGAGACGCCGGAGGGATACGGAAATGTGAACCAGGTAAATATTCTGCGTCAAACGGTGAGAGTCAAAATGGACGGGGAGGAAGATAACGCCTATCGGCAGTTTGACGTGGAGGATGTGGCAGTGGTACCTGGCGGAAGACCCAAAGATGGGACGCCGCCTGCCCATGTCTTGGAAATCAAGCCTAAGGAAAAAGAGCAGCAGGAGCAGGAAGACCCTTGGGCTATACCCGATTTGCTCATTGCGGGACCAGGTCAGAATTCTGCTCAGATGCCGGCAAAAGGAAAAGCAGGAGCGAAGGATACTAAGAAGGAAAACCGGGACAAACCAGGGAAAAACAGACGGGAAGGGAAAAAGGAGAGTAAAGCTACAGCTGGGAATAAGCAGGCTTCAAAACCCAATCAGAAACAGACCGGCAGGCAGAGCCAGCCTAACGAAAGGAAAGCTGGTGCCAAACAGGGGAATTTGAAAGCTGCAGCTGGCAGCCAAAATTCCAGTTCTACTATGAAAGGGAAGTCGTCCGGCCCTGCTTCTTCCAAATCAGGTAAAAATGTATCAGAAAACATGGGAAAAGGAAAGGCAGCGCAGGAACAGAATCAGAAAAGCCAAAAAGTGCAGAAGACCCAGAGCAAAAACTACTATAAACGGCGCCGGCCCAATAATCGCCGGCCAAAGACCGAAGGTAGTTCCAAACCTAAGCCAGGCAGTGATCCGTCCTGAATACTATCATGACTTGTTTCCCTATCAAGAAACGAATGATACAAGTGCTCACGCTGAACCAAAAGCAGTTCACAGAGATAGATGCGGCGCGCAGCAGATTTCTTCGAATATAATGGCCGATTTTAAAATTTGTCATTGTTGGTTGGAAATTTAGGCAATAAGGAGAATAAGATGAAAAGAAGACAACGGGCTGGGATATTGGCGGCGATTATGATAGGAACCGTCTTGTTTCAGGCACTGGCGCTTGCCAGAGACAAAAAGGCCAAACACAGATAACTTTTGGGAAATGTATTCCCTGCGCAAACGTCGAAACAAGATGCGTTCTTTCCATATGGGAAGAGGAGATAGCCAGAGACTTCAGGGAAATACTACAATGTGGTTTGGCTTTTGACTGACAGCACATCTGTTTCTGCCACGGATTTTCTTGTGCGGCGCAGAATGCACAGAGACTTTCCAGGTTTCTATTCTGCCTCCCGTTATATATTCCTCTTTGAGAGGTGTTCTTGTGCGGCGATAGTATAAGGCAGTATAAGGCGGTATAAGGCAGTATAAGGGGGAAAGAATAATGGAAGAGAAAAAGAAGCTCCCTATCGGGGTGGAAGATTTTGAAGAAATCAGAACGCAAAATTACTACTATGTGGATAAAACCGGGCTGATTCGCGATTTTTTGCACAGCCCGGCAAAGGTTACTC
>CAZGAM010000252.1:0-2313 GCA_964523685.1 uncultured Oscillospiraceae bacterium
GGCGCATCCGCCATGGAGAACGGGACCGGGATACTTCCCTGGCTGTCTCTGCCATTCTGGCTCTCAGGCTGCAGGAACAAGGCTGCCAAGTGGACTACCAGGTACCCTGGGACACGCCACATGACGGGGACTATGATCTAGAAGAACTGTTCCGCTGGATAGACGGCCTCTGCCGCTAAGAGAAGGTCCGGGATCTGCCGTTTTACAGGGGCAGCACGCTGAGTCGTCCACCACCCCGCTGGGCTTGGATCTGCTGTCCTTTGTGACCATGTGGCAGGGAACCAGGCTCTTTACACCGGATATGCCATGGCAGAATTTCCCGAGTATCATGACTCGCCAGTCATAAATGCTGATGGCGGAAGGTCAGAACCGTGACACGCAGGTGCCCTCCCATCGTGCAAACCTGCCCAGGCCCGTCGGAAACATGTGATCATGGCGGTCTCCCACAGAGGTCACCGTTCCTACCATAGTCCGCAGGGTGCTTTCAAAAAAACGCACCATGCCGAAAGAGCAAGCATACGGCGATCCTCCAACATAATACCAAAACAGTTCCTCTTCTGATAAAGGCAGACAGCGAACCGGATATTTCCAGTCCGCTGTCTGCTATTTTCAATCATGTCAAATGGCAACATCACCTATGGAACTCATAATTATGTTGCTGACATAGCCTGCAGTTCAGAGAGCCGCTTGCCCATGGTATCAACATTGGCTTCATCTATTGTGGCAATATTATCATTGGAAAGAGCTTTATGGGATCCCGTCTTTAAGAGCTATATTCAGGTACAGCCATGGAGAATCGGCATGTGGCTTTCATTTTTCCTGACGAACCGCCTTTAACGCGGAAGCAATAATCTGATCCATATCGTAGTACTTATACTCACCCAGACGACCGCCAAAGAGAACATGTGATTCCTCCTCAGCTCTTTCCCTGTACTTTTTATACGTTCTGTTATTTTTTTCATCATTCACCGGATAATACGGTTCCTCCCCCGGCTTCCACTCTGCACTGTACTCGTGGCTGATGACTGTTTGGGGAATATCATGGCCGGCTGAATCCTTGCCGAACTCAAACCACTTGTGCTCGATGATCCTCGTCCAGGGTGTCTCCCGGTCCGTGTAGTTCACGACCGCATTCCCCTGGAAGTTGGGTCTGTCCAGCGTCTCTGTCTCAAATCGGACAGAGCGATTTTCAAGCGGGCCGTAGCAGTATCCGAAATAGGCATCAATGGGTCCGGTAAAGACGATTTTCTCCGCCAGCGCATCCAACTCCCCTTTATGCTCCAGATAGTCCACGCCAAGACGTACTTCTATTCCTTCCAGCATCTTTTCTACCATCTGGGTGTACCCGCCAATCGGAATACCCTGGTAAAGCGCATTAAAGTAGTTATTGTCATAGGTAAAACGCACCGGCAGACGCCTGATAATGAAGGCGGGCAGATCCCTGCAGTCCCGTCCCCACTGTTTCTCCGTATACCCCTTGATAAGTTTCTCATAGATATCTGTGCCCACCAGCGAGATCGCCTGCTCCTCCAGGTTGCCGGGCTCCGTGATCCCCGCTTCCCTGCGCTGAATGGCAATTTTCTCCGCTGCCTCTTCCGGCGTGAGCACACCCCACATCCGGTTGAACGTATACATATTAAAAGGAAGAGAGTATATCTCACCCTTGTAATTGGCAATGGTGCCCAGCTTGAAGTTGTGAAAGCGGGTAAACCGGTTCACATATTCCCAGACTTCCTGGTCATTTGTGTGGAAAATATGGGGACCGTATTGATGCACATTGATTCCACACTGTTCATAGGTATATGCATTGCCAGCGATATGATCCCGTTTGTCAATGACAAGGCACTTTTTTCCTCTGGCTTTCTCCTGCTCGGCGAATACGCTGCCGAAAAGGCCAGCCCCTACAATGAGATAGTCATAACTTTTCATCGTAATTTTGGCGAACTACCCCTTGTTCTTCACAAGGAGTGCAACGCCGTCTCCTTTTTGAATTTTGGAAGCCCCCACTTACTATAAATATTCTCCGGTAAAAAGAAATCACTCCTCTCATTGCCGGCGTTTTTTGCATTGCCCCTTTCTTCGCAGAAAAAGAAAAAGGACGACATACACTCACGCTGCCGTCCTTTTATGGTGGCGGGAATAGGATTTGAACCTATGACCTCCGGGTTATGAGCCCGACGAGCTACCAAACTGCTCTATCCCGCGTCATCCCTCATAATTTCTAAGTTGTCCTTATAATAACACGTTCTACCAAGCTCGTCAAGGACTTTCCTGCATATTCTCAAAGAAATTGTCGAAATTTGCCCAAAAATC
>CAZGAM010000253.1:0-2283 GCA_964523685.1 uncultured Oscillospiraceae bacterium
CATTGCCTTTTATAAGAAGACATGCAAAGTGGTGCTTGGTTAATGAGCATGAAAACCGGAAAACTGCCTGATTCCTTTTTATAAAAGGAAACGTGGTGGTGCGCCGCGGGGCGCACCATCAAAAAACCATGCAGTGAGAAAATCCTCTCTGCATGGTTCGTATTCGTTTACGGTTCGCAGCAGTTCGCCCGTCTACTTCTGAAGCGCCTCAAGAACATATTCCGATGTGAGCACCGTCGGTTCAGAAAGAACCTCCCCTCTGCGAGCACACACTGCCGCCATGTATTCTTCTTCCAGTGCATATTCTCTGAACTGCCATCCGTCCACTCCGTGAATCACATCCTGCTCGTTGAGTTCAAGAAGCTGATCCTGACTGTTCGCTTTGACCCAAGCTTCTTTTCGGGTCCACAATTCATAAAAAGCGTGATTTTGTGTATCCGTTGGCTGTTCCGCTAGCCAGTCCCGCTCCTTGAAGTGGAACCGACGAGCTACCGCCATATGGATAGGTTTAATTTTCTGCACGTCCACGCCCACATTGCTGTCGCTGATAGCGCACATGGCGTAAGGTCCGGAATGAGAAAGACTGAAATGCAGATCATCTCTCTCGGCAAATACAGGCTTCCCTGCCTGTAGAAAGCGTACAGGCTCCTCCGCACGAATGCCATGCCTCTCCATGACATAACGCCACAGAAGGCCTGCGCTGAAACTGGCTTCCCGCGCCGGGGCATAACGCAGTCGTTCCAGCCTCCGCCTCCGCCACCGGGGCAGCAGTTCCGCGTGCTGATCAGCCATGGAGGTGGAGCTGTTTTTCAAAACAAACACATCTGTCATAGAAAATCACCTGAATCACCAAGTTGGCGTGTACCAGTAGTTATAAATTGCATAATTCTGAATATGGTACAAATCAAAATCTCCATGTCTCTCCGGCCTTGTATCTTCCAGTTCCACATCGTAGATCCAGTCGGTTCCGCTGTCATCTGCAATCACTACAAAGCTGTGAGGACCATTGAACTGATTAACCGTTGCCGCCACAATCTGGGCGTTCTCTCCCAGGCATCTGGCCAGCAGGCCGAAAACGGCTGCATACCCATAGCAGGTGCCTCCACCATAACGAAAAAAACGGGCTGCTCTTTCAAATTCCCATCCGGTGCTGCCCTCCGCTTCGGGATTCATGTCTTCGGGTGTTACCATATATTCAAAATTGTTTTTTACGAAGAGGTAAACGGCTTTCAGAGCCTCATCCCCCTCCAGCATGTCCGCTCCGCTGGCTGTCAGCGCCTCCTGCAGGCTCTGATCCAGCGCCGAATCGCCTGTGGTATACCGGCCGTCCTGATCAAAGGACCACACGCCAAAGGTCCTGTTTCTGATCAGATTTCCCTTCTCATCGGCGGCATACAGCCACCCGTGAAGTCGGTATACTCCCTCTTCCCGTCGGGGAATTTCCCCCTCCGTCACAGCGTCAGCTACATAAACCCACGCCTCATCCTGCAGGAGCACATCCTCGGGCAGGGCCTCGCCCAGGATTAATCGCCCCTCGTCTGGCTCCCGGCCGGACAATTTCACCAGCACAACAGCAATTTCTCTTCTCGTCAACTGTCTGCTTTTGTCGGTAAGCAGTGTTCCTTCCTGCACCGCTCTGCCCAGCTTTTTCGCCCGCTCTGCCTCTTCCCCTGTCAGCCAGGTAGACAACTTTCCCAAAAGCCGCACTAAATCTTCCCTGCTGGCCATGCCATCCTCCGACGTATCCGGCTGTCCACTCGCCTCCTCCCTCAGCCATTTTCCCACAGACTCATGACCGGTTGTGCTCTCAAACAGAGCTCCTAATGTAGTTGTCAATTCACCCAGCGTCATTCCGTCATCCGGGAGAAAAAGCCCATCCTCTTCTAAATGCATAAGAGCAGGATGACTTCCCTGTTCCACGAGCGCAGCTGTTCTCGCTATCGCTGTGATTACCGGTGTATTCTCATTTTTCTGTGCAGAATCCAGGCTGTTCCGGCTTTTGTCCTCTTCCTGCTGCCAACTCTGTCTTGCAAGCTCTGCCGGCACGGCAGAACGTATGCCTATCAGAAGCAAGGTCAAAACCAGAATAGCCGATGCCGTATAGAATAAAGTTTTTTTGCTCATTGATTTTGATCCACCCGCCTGGTGGGACGCAAAAGCCAATTCGTGACATACTCCCACCGCCTATGTTTCCCATAGAGGTGGAGGCTTCCTGCTCAACGATACGAATGCATCGAGCTCAACAGGCTAACCCCGTGTGTCCCACGGTTTTATGCATTTTCC
>CAZGAM010000254.1:0-2273 GCA_964523685.1 uncultured Oscillospiraceae bacterium
GCTCAAGAAGTCGTCTTATTGGAGAGGCTTCAACTCCTGCGTACCAAAAGAAGCGCGTATTTAATGCACCACCTCTTCATATGTCTGTCGGGTAGAAAGGCTCAAAGTTTTGCCACATGGCCTTGAACTGACTGAAACTCATATATTTATCCGGATTAGCCGACCCGTGTTTTACTGCGTCAACGAATTCATCGATTCTTAGCCTTGGCAGCCGCTGCGTGCCATTCGTCTTCTTTCCTATGCATTATGCTAAAGCTTCCCCATGGATACAGAATCCAGTACTTGTTGTCAACCACAAAATTTAGGGGTCTGCAAAATGTCAATCATCATCTGTCATTCCCCCACAAGATCGACATACTCTTCCACCAAGTCGCTGTAATGGCTCTCGTAAACGCATTGTTTTGCCAGGTCCACGTTGTCTGTGATAATATTATCTACTCCCATCTCAATCATCTTCATCATGCTTCTGCGGGTATTCACTGTCCAGGCATAAACCTGCTTCCCGGCGTTGTGGGCCCTGGAAAGCAGAGGCTGCGTGATGCTCATAGCTTCCACGCTGAAGTGATCCGATGCCGAAAGCTGGTTGATATTGCCGAAAGCCAGACTCGTCACATACACCGTCGTAATGGACTCATCGTATTGTTTCACCTTTTCAAGACTGCTGTATACTTGACTCGTCACAACGCATTCAGCTTCCAACCCCGCTTCCTGGATTGCCTCCACCACGTGTTTTTCCAGATCTTCTTCATGTCCCGTCGGCTTCAGCTCAATATTCAGTTTGATCAGACTCTCACGGGCAAATGCCAGCACTTCCTCCAAAAGCGGAATGTGTTCACTGACTTTCTCCCTTCCCGCTGTATTCCGTACAGGCAGTGCGGCAATTTCTTCATAGGCAAGATTCCATATGTTGGCGTTGACACCAGTCACCCGTCTCAGATTAGCATCATGGGCTACTACCAGCTGACCATCCCGGCTCTGTTGAATATCCAGCTCAATCCAGTCCGCCCCCAACTCCTTCGCAGCAGTAAAAGCCGACATGGTATTTTCCGGGTATAGAGCGGAAGCTCCTCTGTGTGCGGTGATTTCAGGGGTATGCAGATATTCCGCCTCCGGATTGATGGTACCATTGAAAATCAGGATAAACACCACCGCACTTCCGACCAAGATGCCCGCTGAACCGATCATTTTGGCAACACGGTCTCGTTTTGGATTGGAAGAACAGTGAAACGCTTCCGGTACAGGAAGATCCGGTATGGTCCTGCTGGAAGCATAAACCCGCCGCAGATAGAAAATACCGACAAAGCCATACCCTGCGGGCACCGCAGCAGCAGCAATTAGAAACAACCCCATCGCGGCGGCGATCCACACCACAAAGGACGCGATCCAATCCAGTTTTGTCCAACCTGCCGCTGCTCTGCCCAGAAAACCGGCAGACGTGATCAGAAGGAACTGAAACAGAAAAAAGAATCCGATCAGAAACGCCTGGAGCAGCACCAGCTGCAGGCACTCGCGGATCCGTTTGCCCATCCCCATGGCGGCGTTTTCCCGAAAAGCCTCCCGGGCATTACAGGACTGCAGTGTAAAACACGTGAAAGTATAAAGCTGCGACATGCCGAGAAACGTCAATACCATGCACCCAAGCAGGATCTTTTGTACTAGATCCGATTCTCTATCCAGAAAATCAAGTAAGGGCCCCGGTATATTCACTGTCAAGCCAGCTACCACAAAAAAGCCGCAGGTCAGAAAAGGACAAAGAAACAGGATTCCCGGTATGATAAGAAGGTTCTTCCCCCGTATGATCCGAAGAAGATTGTTCCACCCAAAATGAAAAATTTGGCCGGAGGAAACTTTTCTCCTCTGAGCAGACTGATCCAGGACGAACAGAACAGTACTTACATCCAGCACAAAATAGGAAATTCCCGCTGCCATGCCAATCCCATCAACCGCCAGAAAGAGCGGATGCAGGAGAAACGAAAAGATGTTTTCTTGTGTAAGATAATACTGCCTGTTCAGCTTCATCACCAGAGTAGAAGCACCGCCAAAAAAAGCCAGGAAAAAAAGAAGGGCAGCTAATTTGTAGAGTACTTCAAAATATAGAAATGCGCGGATGTTTATAAATTTCTCTGCTTTCCTTCTTTTCAATGTCTTTCCCCCTGTTGAACTTTTTATCAAGTCAAATGCAAGAATACCCCTGCTTCTAAAGTGGTGGGATGAATTGCATGCCTCATGATGAACACCCGAATCCATTGTATAATGTACTCAGTCGAAACCAC
>CAZGAM010000255.1:0-2239 GCA_964523685.1 uncultured Oscillospiraceae bacterium
GTTGAGCAGGAAGCCCCCGCCTCTGTGTGAAACACAGGCGGTGGGAGCATGTCACATTAGTATTATAGCATATTCTTATTGAATATTACAATATGAATTGCAACTTTCCTGAAGATGTGATACATTTGTACGAGTACTTCCTGGGCAAGCTGCCCTGAGAGCGGCCTTCTCCTGCCTGCAAAACAGTTCTGCCCGGATACTGGAAACTTTCGCGTCACATCAGGGTAGGGGCCAACAAAATGCGGAATTGCCTCTACTGATGGGAAGAAATCAAGAGAGGTCAGCCTCCAGCTTTGGTTCGGACTTTTGCAGGCTCTAAACAAGAACAAGACCTACCTGGAACATACTTCTTGGGAACTTTGGGGCTTCCATCCCGAGACGGGTCAATAGGAGAAGAGATTTCCGGCTGAGCGATATAGCGAGTAACCCGCGCGAATTGGCCCGGAAGTGGATAGCCATCTTTTTTATGTTAATCATAGCCTGTCATATTGCATCAGGTCACAAAGCAGAGCTGTTCTGCCCCCCATGCGCAGAGCCTGTCGAATCTATTTCCGGGCGGCCTGACCGTCAGCTTATTCTCACGGCTATAGGGAGTCCAGCAGGGCAAGGGAGATTTGAAATTCATGGAAAATAACTGCACGTCCCACGCCGTCCAAGAGGGGGGCGGATTTGATACCATAGCGGCTGTTGCCACCGGCTCAGGACTGTCTGCCATTGGAATTATACGTCTCAGCGGTCCGCAGAGTTTCCCTATTTTGGACAGATTATTTACGCCTCTCCAAGGCGTTCCCATGAGCTGCCGGGAAAACCGCAAGCTGGTTCTGGGCAATCTGGCAACCATTCAGGGTGAGGTCCTGGATATCTGCCTGGCTACAGTTTCCCGGGCTCCCGGAAGCTATACAGGAGAAGACACTGCGGAACTGCAGTGCCATGGCTCCCCAGTGGTTTTGCAAGCCGCGTTGGAAAGTCTTTTCGCTGCCGGTGCCAGGCAGGCAAAAGCAGGCGAGTTCAGCCAGCGAGCCTTTCTGAATGGAAGGATGGATTTGACACAGGCGGAAGCGGTCATCGACCTTATTGATGCCCAAACGCCCCAAGCGGCGGTGATGGCCGCCGCTCAACTGAACGGTGCTCTTCGGAAGAAGACAGATGACATCTATAATCAGCTCACAGCCATCTGCTCTCACTACCATGCAGTCATTGACTTTCCTGATGAGGATATTGAGCCCTTTGTTCTGGAACAGTACCGTTCCACGCTGCTCTCGGTCTCAGAAGCCCTAACCCAACTGGTGAACACATGTCACCGGGGTAGTATTGTAAAAAACGGAATCTCCTGTGTACTTCTTGGCCGGCCTAATGCAGGCAAGTCCTCCCTGCTCAATGCGCTGGTTGGCTATAACCGGGCAATCGTTACCAGCATTCCAGGAACTACCCGGGACACTCTAGAAGAGAAAATCAACTTAGGCGGCAGATTGCTGCGTCTATTGGACACAGCCGGAGTACATGATAAGAATGATCCAATCGAAAAAGAAGGGGTAGCCCGAGCCCGATCTGCGGCAGCCTGCGCTGAACTGGTCCTGGCTGTTTTAGACGGTTCCAGACCCCTGACGAAAGAGGACGAGGCTGTCCTTACCGCTGCTGCAGAAGCACCTTGTCATCTGGTAATTCAGAGCAAGGCGGACCTGCCTTCCGTCTGGTCTATGAAGGAGGCAATTTCGCTCAGCGCCTTAACCGGCGCTGGCTTAGACCAATTGGAACAGGCTGTGATCTCCCTGTTCCCCGAAGAGAAGATCTTTTCCTCCGGGGAGGTCCTTACCAATGCAAGACAGCTCGACGCCGTGAACCGTGCTCTAGAATACGCACAGGCTGCTTTGGAGGCTATGGATATGGGATTTGCTCCAGATGCTGTGCTGACAGAAGTGGAGGGTGCTCTGTCCTGTCTGGGGGAACTCTCCGGCCGAGTTATCCGGGAGGACGTTACAAACGGGATCTTTTCCCGCTTCTGTGTAGGCAAGTAATTTTTCCTCTGTGACAATCACAAAGTGCCCCATCTGAACGGTATCGCACACCCGTCAGGTGGGGTAAATGCGCAGGATGAGCATACCACCAAAAAGGGTGAACCGGGGGAAAGCGTCACTATCCGTTATTGACAGGAGCTCACGAACTATTCCTCTGTAACTTATTTTCGTTAGGGTCCACAAGAATGCTCAAAGTTGCAACTCAGGTGGAATAGGAGCAGGTG
>CAZGAM010000256.1:0-2230 GCA_964523685.1 uncultured Oscillospiraceae bacterium
TTTGGGCAGCAGGCGGCAGGGGAGGCTCATCCACGGCCATTTGGTTTTTCAAAGAATCTGGCTATAAGGATTTTGCATACCATACTTATTCCGCCAGTGCTATTCCTTGATCACAAGTGATTTATGTTCCTAATAAGTGCGCAAGAGTTATCTTTAACTAATTTTTGTAAAGAGAGGTCGTAGTTTACGGGGTTCTCAACCGCTTGATTCATGTCGCCTGGTTGAAGCCATTGTTCATACGGATTCACTTTGCCCTACCCATTATTATATCCCGAAGCGGAGAATAGTATCAAGTGGTTTAAAAATTTCTCATGTCCGGAGATGTGCTTCAACAAGCGCAACTCTGGTCTTTTTGGCTGCAAACTGGAATCCACAACTTTCTTAAGATCATCTTCAGATCATCTTCTTTTGCGAAAGTGAGAGAGTTCTACCTTGATTCTTGGCAACATTGTCTCAAATCAGTCAAATTTTCAAGAGGTTTCTGATTGCTGCTGTTCTTTCGCGGTGAAGCACTTTGACTGCTCCGTACTGGGCAAGGGAGGTTGGGAAAGGTCAGCAGAAAAGGACCTGCAAGAACAGGAGAATTGCTGATCTCCATGCCATATGATTACATCAAACCGAAAAAACACGGATAAAGGTGTTGAAAAATGAGGTGGTGGTGGTATAATGAGTTGCCGATGTGAATATGCAATCAAGTTCAGCGGGTAGAGAAACATCCGCTTTGGCAGGATAGGATCTATGGCTAACAGGAGGCTTGAATCATGAAAAATCGAAACTGGTTCAAATGGATTGCGGTAACGTTATGCCTTATCATGATAGCAGGACAACTGGGAATGACCTTTCCGGGCAGAAGGAGTCCAGAGGGGACGGTGCCGACCGTAGAGGCATCTAGGGAGCCGGATATGTCGGAGAATCCTGATGAGCAAGTGCCGGACCAAGAAGACACGCAGGAGAATGCAACTTCTGCTCCGACTGCAACACCGGAGCCGGAGGAACAAATCCAGGAAGAAGAGCCAGCGCAGACAGCTGTCCCGGTAGAGGAAACAACACCGGAGCCTACGCAGGAACAGGAAGTGACGCCATCTCCTGTTCCGGAAACGACACCCACGCCTGTGCCAGTAGCGACGCCAACACCAGCACCCACACCCACTGAAATACCAACACCAACACCCACAGAAATACCTACTCCAGCACCCACAGAGGAACCTATAGCCGCACCGGGAGCAGCGCCTGCGGCGGAGGCTTTACCGGTGGAAGAAGGACGAATTCCTTTCTCAGAAATGTCTGTGAGCTACTATGAGAAAAATGCGCCTATGGCAGATCAGCAGAAGACGAATGTGATCAGACTCTCGGCTACCAGAACAAATTATACGAAATTTAAGGAATTCATAAATAATACCGACAGCTATACAGCAAAGCTGACGGGACCAGGGCCGGAGAGTAGCACGCAAACTCTGTCGAATCCGGAGATAGCTTCTAACATGTCTATAGCCTTCTGGAATCTCGAATCGCCCCTGAATAAAGTGGGAGAATATACTTTAACAATTCAACCAACAGATGGACAACAAGCTAAAGTTGAGGCTGAATTTCAACTGGTCAAGGTAGAATTTAATGCAGGGTCTGGTCAATTCCCGGAGGGAGAGACGACAAAGGAAGGATATGGTCTTGCAAGCAATACCTTTTCTACATTTAATGTCTCAAATCCTGTAAAAAATGGGGATAATCAGACATACAGCTTTATCGGCTGGGGAAAGGCGGCAAAAGAATCAGGAGGACAATACGCAGATACTGCAAGGTCGGTTTCCGATCTAGAACCAAGAAGCGGTGATAATACCTATAAGGCGTATGCAGTATACGGGACACCCAGCATTACAAAGTTTGACATTTTTCCAGAGAATTCAGAAACTCCGATTGAGCCTGGCAAGGTCATTGATCTTGGCGAGGTAACTGTTGGAGATACCTATTCGGCGTATTCCTACAAGATCAAAAACACGGGAAACCAACAGATTACCAATCTCACCCTGACGGGGACGAACAACCCTGATTTTGATGTGGATTTGAAAAATGGGGACGCAAAGGAGAATGGGAGCGGCATCTTTACCCTCGATCAGGGGAAATATTGTACGCTGACCATAACGCCGAAGGCGGAGTTGAAAGTCGGGACCCACAGTGTCAGCTTTACTGTGATGGGTGCTAACCATCGATTCGCGTTAAGTTTTCAGCTTGAAGT
>CAZGAM010000257.1:0-2218 GCA_964523685.1 uncultured Oscillospiraceae bacterium
TGAAATATGGTAATCAATTTCATGGAAAAACGCAATACAACAAATAGCACAAAATTTATCGTTTGAATTTGTGAACTTTGCTGCTATATAGAAATCCCGCCAGAATAATTTTGGGCGGGTCTTTTCATAAAGTGCAGGAAACTCTTGCCTGCCAGCATTCCTTATTTGACCACTATTCGCACACTTCCTCACTGCAATATCCATCCGCGCAGGTATCTTCCATAGGCGCTGGAAGAAAAACCGCAGAGCTTGAAGCCCAGGTACAGATAGACAGTACAGCTCTAATTCCTGTCTCCCTTTAGCAAATGTTTTGACTTCTGCTAGACAAAACGGATTCTTTCTCCCATTAACGCACAGTCTACGAAGCATACACACGCACTTCCTGGCAATTGACAAGTCGTTTGCCTCTTTTATTTTGGGCAACATGGTTGTTTTTCCGGCAAAACTGTGATAACATGGACTTGAGATTTCCCAGGTGACATTGGTGTCATTCGCGTTTTTCACGCAGAAATGGGCGTGTATGCGGCCGTCTCATCCTTATTGGAATTGGATTGAACGAAGAACGAGGCCCACTGACGATGTCCTATGTCAGGACGACTCGTTGGCTGCACAGGAGATTCTGCATACCGTCAAAGAAAGGTCACATAGTTCTTACTCTCCCTTTTCCCATCTTGTTCAATTGCAATTTCGATGGGGGACGGCAGAGGATGCGGTGGATGTCGGATGAACTCTCCTCTTGCTTCCCTTGTGGGCGAAGACGGATCTCCCTTTTTGCGCTCTCGATTCAAAAGTCTCCCGGATCCTATGGGTACGCAGTCCGCTGACCAGGGACTGAATATCTTTCTGCCGGCTGGCAGAGACGCTTTGGCTGGTCAATTTTACATTTCAGGAGGAATGCAGCATGAAGAAATTCCTATCCCTTCTTCTTGCCCTGGCAATGATCTTCTCCTTAGGAACCATTGCCTTCGCAGAAGGCTCAGACAGTGGGGAAGAAGTTGTTCTGCATGTCATGAGCAGTGATGATTTTGCAGGATTTCGCACCAGTGTTATCTCTGAGTTTGAACAGACACACCCAGGCATCAAAATCGACTTCCAGTCTGTAGGGTATGACGCTCTGCATCAGAAGGAAGTTACGGCTCTTGCGACCGGCGCAGATACCTATGATATTATCGATGTGGACTGCATTTGGACACCCGAATATGTCACCAACGGCTACATTGAATGTGTGGATGACCGCCTCACTGATGAAATGAAGGAGGGAATCGCTCCTGTCGCCATGGACACTCTTACCTATGACGGCAAAGTTTACGGCCTTCCCATGTTCAATGACCTGTTCTTCATGTATTATAATAAGGAGATCGTCGAAAACGCCGGAATCGAACTGCCCACCACCTGGGATGAGTTCACCGACGTCTGCGTGCAAATGCAGGAAGAGGGGCTCATTGACTACGGCTCCGCATGGGGCTGGGCCCAGGCGGAAGGTCTCATCTGCTACTATATGACATTCCTCAAGGGCTTCGGCGGTTCTCTCTCTGATGAGGATCACAATCCAACCATTAACACGCCGGAGAATGTCGCTGCCCTGCAGTACATGGTCGATTCCCTCTATGACTCCAAAATCTCGGATCCCGCCTCTATTACCTCCGATGACCGGGTAGCCATTGATCTGTTCAGCCAGGGCAAGACCCCCTTTGTAATCGACTGGAGCTTCGCCTGGAGCGTGTTCAATGACCCGGAACAGTCTGCTGTGGCAGACAAGGTTGGCGTCATGCTGATCCCCGGCACAGAGGGCATCCCCAGCGCATCCTGCGCAGGTTCCATGGGCCTTTCCATCGCCTCCACCAGTCAGCATAAGGATGAGGCGTGGGAGTTCATCACCTTCCTGGCATCCAAGGACATTCAGAAGCGCCAGGCCATAGAAGCCGGTGCTCTGCCCATTTGGGAGGAACTCTATACCGACGAAGAGCTCATTGAACAGCATCCCGCTCTGGAAGCCATGCTGGAACAGGTCGGCTATGCCTATAACCGTCCTTCCCTGGTATGGTACAACGAGATGTCCAGTGCCCTGCAGGTAGAACTGCAGAACGCTCTGACACAGAGCAAAACGCCCCAGGAGGCATTAGATGATGCCCAGGAGCAGGCACTGCAGATTCAGGCATCCTATTATACTCGATTGCATTAAAAAATTAACATTTAAAGAATAGCGCCATTCATGCCG
>CAZGAM010000258.1:0-2211 GCA_964523685.1 uncultured Oscillospiraceae bacterium
CACGCTGCGGCACTCCTTTCTGAACTCTTTAACAGGAATTCCCGCTTTCGCGGGTTTGGTGCCCTTCCCCCTGTTAGGACAGGTTTCGTATAGGCAGCGCTGTCCCTACCCTCCGGGACTATTTGACCGCGCACCGTAGCGCTGCAGATTAGGACAAACGTCTGCAGGTACCCATACATTCTTGCCTAACGTAGTTTACTAACCTTAACTTCCGCAAATTTGTACTACTGAATTTGATAGTTTTCATTTCTGGCGGTGCACTACTACAAATTGTATACCTCTCATGATGGCCGCAATATGTCGATTTTCGTGCCTTGCAAAAAAACAAAAAATAAAAATTATAATTGACAACGTCCCAAAATGGGTTTATATTGGAAGTGTACGGTGTACAAGCTATGGATAAGGGGGTTGTTCATTATAATGTCGCGTTTTTATAATAATTTCGAGGTCCCTATCCCACCAGAAGCCCATGCTCTGAAATGTGGCCGCGTGCAGTTGTACAACTACATTGGCGGTAATCAACAGCGTTTGTCCTTAGGGAAAGTCACCAGCAACGGCATGATGAACCCAAATGACCGCTATATGAAATTGTATCCTGACAAGCTCCTTGAACTTTATCCAGAAGCCCGGGATCTGTTTCATCCAGCGCATCTGAGTGTGGGGTTGTTTGCTTTGACTTTGGGAATTGGATGCTCGTTGGGATTGTATCCGCTTCTGTGCAAATCATATGGAGTGAAATTTGCAAATGGTATTATGGACTTTGCCATGTACAACATTCATGAGCAAAAGGACTCTCAAGAACTGTTAGCTGCCAGCATGTATAAGCAGATGATGTTCAGCGTCAAAGCCTATGAAGACTCTTGGTATTCGCATATGTTCTGCCATGTGATGAATGATGAGCACAACTCTTATTTTTTGAGGGAATGGTTGACATGGAGCCTTTCCATTTGCTCAAAGAAGGCTTTGCTCAGCATTGACGGATCCAATATTGAATGTAGCAGCAAACAATGTGAGAAGGTAGAACGTGGCCACAATAAGGAGCACACCAGCAACAAGATTGTGTCGTTCATGTGGGTAATATGTGCCAGTGGAGCTCATAAAGGGATGCCTATAACCTACTTTGTTTACGAAGGCAGCAAAGTAGACTGCAAGGCTATCAAATCTATAACGGCCAGCCTGAAGGCTTACAAAGTGGAAGTAACAGGTGCCATACTCGATAGGGGGTTCTGCACCGATGACTGCGTTAAAGAATTAGACAGACAAAGCATTCCCTATGAAATCATGATGACTTCGAACACAGCTGGCTACAACACGATGATGGCCGAACATGCTGAAGAGATATTCAATCATGCTTCTTACATGCTGGAAAATTCGCCTGGTAGATATGGAGTTACAGATACCGACATTCGATTTTTTAAAAAAGCGGAATCAAGAGGATGTACAGCTCTATTTTACGACGATACCAGAGGATCTGCGCAAAGGACTGCGCGTATAAGGGAAGTAGTGAAAGAAAGGCGAAAACTCAATAAGGACCTTTCTCTGCAAAGTTACACTGGAATCCCGAAAAAATTTGCTAATGTTCTAAAATTTGACAGCGATAAAGGAATCATCATGGATAAAGGTGCGCTCGAGGAAGAACTGCACACCAAGGGATATTCAGCTATTATGTCTTCTACAAACTGTACAGCGGAGGAAATTGATGCAATCTACGACCTTAGAGATACGTCCGAGAAAGTCTTTATGCAGACGAAGAGCCAGCTTGGCTATGACACAATAAGAGGCTACAGCACGGAGTCAATCTACAACAGGTTCTTTTGCTGCTTCATTGCCAGTATCTTGCGCTCGGAAATGGTGAATGTATGCAAACGGTATGATCTTGATACCAACTTAATGATAGTTCGCCTTGACAATTTGGAATATGAGTACAATGGAAGCGGTTACGAATATGCAAGCAGCCTCACGAAAGTGCAGCAAAGCGTCTTTTCCGAATTTGGTCTCAATAATGAAAGTGTTGCATTACTTAGCGAAGGTGTAAATGAGAGATTAAAAGTGGATGTAGACAGCGTTCACAGGCCAACGCCGCGCACTTGGCTTATTCCAAAGAAGAAAGAAAAAGGATTCGATAATAGAAGAGAATCTTATGAGCGAGACAATCTGCCCATCATTGAAAGCGTCAAAGAGGGCGAAAAAGTTGGCGGAAAGCTCATAATA
>CAZGAM010000259.1:0-1157 GCA_964523685.1 uncultured Oscillospiraceae bacterium
CCTGAGGCTCTTTCTCTGTATTTTCGAAGGATAGTGTCAAAATACAGCAAGGCATGCACAATAGAAGAACCGGGCAGGAGGCCGGCCATTCGCACGCCAGCCTCCTACCCGATTGATTTTATCCTTGGTCTTGGAAATTGCTGGCCGTGTATCCCCGTTTCCGCCAGTTCAATTCTTCTGCCTGCAGATCCATCCGCCTGTCCTCCCGCACCGCCATAGGTACACTCCACCCGCCGGACCTTTGGGATCACCGACTTGGGTGCTTTCGGCAGAACAGCCACAGTCGCCCTCCCGTGAAACAGGATCCAGTTTGTCAACCGGCTGATTGATTGAGTGATTATTTTATGTCTATCCGCACTGCTTCCAGGATGATCTCCGCACGGATCCGGCTAAGCTGTCCTGTTCGTTCTCTTCCGGTGCTTTCCTGCCCTGCCGGAGAAAGGCCTCTGCCAGTCGAGGGGAAGAAGACTTCCGAGGAACTCAGGTTTTCCTCTCAAATCGATTTCCGCATTTCCGGCAGGTAAGGAGAATTTTCCCTTTCCCCTTGGGTACGCGCAGCAACGCATGACAGGATGGACAGCGGAAAAACTTATAGTCCTTCCTCTGCTGCCAGCGGTCCTTTAAGGACTGAAACCATTGGCTCACTGCCTGCCTTTTTTCGTAATACCAGGCATTTTCCTGCTGACGTCTATATAAATTTCGGGAAAAAGTACGGAAAAGGCAATAAATCAGCGCAGCCCATTCAGCTGTTGACAGTAAGAACTGCAGTACCGGAACCCGGGAAAAGAACATCCCCAATACCATCAGGACAAGAGCTGCAATGAGCAGAAACTGGTTAAAGGAATCATACCCATTGCGCCCATACATAAAGCGCGCCAACCTATCTCTTAAATGCATTTCCTCACCTTATTTTTAGAATATGTACATCAATGTAGCCAGATGAAAAAAAGGGGATACACAACATCCGGCAAGTCCCAGAAGAAGATGTCTGCTTATTTATGATAACACAAAATTTTCCGTTTATGTTGAACAAACTGTAAATAATTGCGTCGTGCAGACCGCTGGAATCAATTTCCAGGAACAGGATCTGGGTCCTGTTCCCTCCTTCCTTCTGTTTCCAGGCCTCCGATCGCCTGGATTCAACAGCTTGTATGGAG
>CAZGAM010000259.1:1167-2208 GCA_964523685.1 uncultured Oscillospiraceae bacterium
CCATCCGGTCTTTTCCGCTCAGGTGCTTACTTTTTACTCGTCTCCCTATAGAACTCATAAGCTTCCTTATCGGTTGCCCCCTTGTGCACAATCATGGCTACCGCCTGGGCCATGGCTTCCGGATGTTCGCTCTGGAAAATATTGCGGCCCATATCCACGCCATGGGCCCCTTTCTGCATGACACCGTAGGCCATTTTCAGTGCTTCCGGTTCCGACAGTTTTTTTCCACCCGCCACCACAATAGGTACCGGGCAGGCGGCTGCGACTTCTTCGAAGTTTTCGCAGTCATACGTCTTGACTACCTGTACACCCATTTCCGCGATAATGCGGGTTGCCAGTTTAAAAAACCGGTCCGTACGGGCCATATCTTTTCCAACGGCGCATACCCCCATGGTGGGTATGGAATAGCGCATGCCGGCATTGATGACCTGGTTCAGATTCTCCAGGCTGGACAGCTGCCCATCTGCTCCGATGAAAGTCTGCACCGCCATGCAGTCGGCCCCCATCCGGATGGCATCTTCCACATCCACTGCCACCACCTCATGGCTCAGATCGTCCTGAAGCATGGAGGATCCGGAGGTAACACGTAGGGCCAGGCTCTTTACCATCTCAGGAGGGACACAAGTACGAAGCGCTCCCCGAGTACCCATGAAGCAGTCCACATAAGGGGCCAGGCGGGGCAGCAGCAGGTCCAGCCTCTCCAACCCTGCTGTTGAGCCCATAAAGTAGCCATGGTCAAAGGCAAACATGACCGTATTGCCGCTATCCGGATTAAATATATTTGCCATGTGCCGCTTCATGCCCCAGTCCAGACTGTTGATTCCTTTCAGGAAGAAGCCCTCCTGATTGGCGAATGGCACATTCACATGGTAGTCCTTGGATACTTTCAGTCCCTCTAAATCGGCCATATTATAGAATCTCCTTTTTCGCAATTTTTCAGATATACCAGGAGCGTGAAACTTCCTGACTCCCTCAACTTTCGACTTTCCATCCTTTTTCCTGTGCCCTATATCAGTTCTCCCCCGCCGCAAAGACGGGGGA
>CAZGAM010000260.1:0-2187 GCA_964523685.1 uncultured Oscillospiraceae bacterium
ATGGGTGTGTGTATCAACGGGTTGGCTGCCAGCTGAATACTCTCCAGCACAGAGAACAGTCGTCCAAGCTGGTACGGCACGCTTGAACTGTCAGGGTTCAGATGCATTTCCAGAACCTCCTCCGGTACAAATGGATTTGTATTTTTCAAATAAAATGCTTTGATAATTGCTGCTCGAACACTATTGATACTATGTTCCGCCCGAATGCGTAATGTTACTGCAATCAACAATCCTGCTGGATAGTAACCTCCAGTCAGGATTGACCGAAGAGTCTCACCTGCCAGCTGCGGCATTGGAGATTTATCTCTTGAATTCTGATTCACCGTCTCAAACAACATGCGGCCAACTGAAACTGGTTTGTCTCTCCCGGCAATTTCCATTCTCTTGTTGTGCTCATCGACATTTTTAATTATATTTCCGAAGGTATTGCACATAAAAAAACGTACAGATAAACGAGCTGCATTTGGTGAAATACCCAAAATATAAAATGGCTTTTCCGGGTCAATGCGTGTCTCTTCAAAGGTAACACTTTTTCCTGCTGCAAGCAGATGCACCATGCCTGCCAGCTCAGCTTGGTCATAGGCGCTGGCCTTTCCAAAGACACAGCATCCCATTAACCCTTGATATGCAGGTTCACCGCCTTTTGCCCAGCAAAGGACCGTTGTATCACCCACTCGCTGAACATTTTCCTTATCCGCGATTAGATCATTTAGTGCCACAGCATAGGCATAGGCTGCATAAACTCCTGTTGGCGCATTGTTGCCCTTTTCACGTCCGTAAGAGCAAAAAGCAGGCGCATTGAAGGATACCAGCGAAGCACCAGAAGACTGAGCGCCCTGAATTCCTTTGATAGACGGATGGAGCGTTGCAATAGGACCTGTTTTTCCTGTCACAAGGCATCGCTCGGACACCGTTCCGTCTCCGCTGGCATAATGCGCTTCCCAGACTTCACGGATTTCTGGAATTTCGTGTAAATATTTTCCGTTATAGCGGAACACAAGGTTTCCGCCATCCATAAGTTTGTCAATCACTGCCTTGACTTTTGCATCTTCTGCGGCTTTTTTTGGATCCCACATACGGAAAAAGCGGAGCAATGCACTCGCTGCAGGCTGGTCCACTCCTTGCAACAGCTCTTCATGAAGATCTCTGCAAGCTTCAAAACATTTCTCGGCTCGCTCTGGTTTTCCCTTGGTAGAAAGTCCAAAGATATATTCTGGATTTTCCCAAAGAAAATTCGAGGTGATTTTTGTTGTCTTCTTCACTGCCATAGGAACCGTCAATACCTGTGGTACCTGTACAGTTTTCTTCCCCTGTGTCGCCTCCATCTGGAGGGGAGTTATCTGCTCTACAGATCCATTTTCATTCAAATAGACAGCAAATGATATTTTTTGAGGTGCCCAACCAAAGGGAGAGATTTTGCCAACCGCATTCAGATCTTCATAGTGCCCCACTAAAGCCTGCAGGATCATCTAACTACCTCCTTGCTGTCTCTAGCCGGTACATCAATTATCCCATCCTGCATGACAGCCCTAAAAAACATCGGTTGGATGTTTTCCAAATCGTCGTAATTCATATCGTATAGCATATATCCCAAATCCCTACTTCCCCTAAGAGAGGGAGGACATTCAGGAATTTCCTCACAAGGAGAAAACATGGCTGGAAATTCCCTGCATCCAAAATAAGGCTGATGGTAATATTGTCCTTTGGCCATTCTTCGTGTAATCATTTCCTGAAACTTCGCAGGGTTATCAGAAGGAGACGCCTCCTCCGTCATAGCAAAATCAGCCTCTATTACGTAGTGTACATTTTTTAACAATAAGGATGCCCTTTGAACGATGTCATCAGATGTTACCTGATAAAGAGGACCTTCTCCTTTATTCATGACAGACCGGACGTTATTGCAGCTAATGGTACCTTTCACCTCGTTGCGGCGCAAATTGACAAATTCAATAGGACTGCATACATATATTCGCCGAATGTGCCACTTCAAGCCAGGATGCCAGAAAATAGCATCCACTATGCCCCGCGCTGCAGAAGGTGTCATGACATCATATGTTACGCGCTCAACTTTCATCTCAGGGCGGGTGAAAAGAGCGTACTCTCCCCACACCTCAAGGCGAATCATATTCTAACACTTCCTTTCTTCATTATATAAACAGTGCCTGCCCTTCATCTAACTCCAGGGAC
>CAZGAM010000261.1:0-2169 GCA_964523685.1 uncultured Oscillospiraceae bacterium
AAGCTCCACCTGCTCCTATTCCACCTGAGTTGCAACTTTGAGCATTCTTGTGGACACTAACGAAAATAAGTTACAGTTCAATATTTCTCAGCCTATAACGGAGGATACAGCGATGGAAAAATGTTCAGACAGCAGGAAAGAAAGCCTGTTTGGATTTGATCGGACTGTAGGGAATTGCTTACAGTCTGCTGGACATAATGATGTAGCAGAACTCATAGAAAAAGAGAGAGTACGGCAGGAAAATGCCATCGAGCTTATTGCGTCAGAAAATTTTCCCAGCAATGCAGTAAAAGCGGCAGCAGCAAGCTGCTTCGTGGCGAAGTATGCAGAGGGTTATCCTAATGCAGAGCGCACTGGCAGGCGCGGGAGATATTATGGCGGGTGCGAGTTTGCCGATGAGCTGGAATCTTTGTGCTGTGAGAAATGGCAGCAGGTATTTCATACAGACTACCATGTGAATGTCCAGCCGCACAGTGGTTCTTCTGCCAATATGGCTGCTTATCAGTCTGTTCTCAAGCCGGGGGCAAAGATTCTCTCCATGAGTCTTGATAATGGAGGACATCTAAGCCATGGAAGCCCTGTGAATTTCAGCGGGATTATTTACCATGTTTCTTCTTATGGAGTAGATGAAAAAGGATTTATTAACTACGACGATTTTGCAAAGAAGTTTTCTGAGATACACCCGGACCTGGTTGTGGTAGGTGCCAGTGCGTATTCGAGAATAATAGAGTTCGCAAAGTTCAGAAAAATTATGGACGATTGTCTGGCAGAGTATGCTGCCCAAAAAGAACAGCAATCGGAAATAGAGGGGAAACAGTGGCATCCCATCCTCATGGTCGATATGGCGCATATTGCCGGCCTGATTGCAGCAGGTGTCCATCCCAGTCCATTTGGGATTGCAGACATCATCACGACTACGACTCACAAAACACTGCGCGGTACTCGGGGAGGGTTAATTTTCTGCAAACCTGAACTTGCCAAAAAAGTGGATGGCGCTGTGTTTCCCGGCTGTCAGGGAGGACCTTTGCTGAACATTATTGCCGCAAAGGCAATCACAGCAGAGGAGGCCTGTTCTTTGGAATTTAACGATTACATCAAAGCGGTAGTGGAAAACACCAAAGCGATGTGCGATGAATTCCTCTCCATGGGTTATGATGTAGTGACAGGGGGGACGGACAATCACTTGTTCCTTATCGATTTTTCCAGAACTCATCCCAGTCTTTCCGGGAAAATGGTCGAAACAGAATTAGACCGGTATGGAATCACCGTGAATAAAAACTGTGTGCCAAACGAGAAAAGAAAACCTATGGAAGCCAGTGGAATCCGGGTGGGCTGCGCAGCGATGACAACAAAAGGCTACACCAAAGAGGACTTCCTGGCTGTGGCCCACAAAATGGACGAAATCATTTGTAACATTTAGGGATGTCTGCAGGACATGGTCATCGCCTTTGCGGCTCATTTCCGACATCCTATTTGACAAAATCTTACTCCGTGATGATCCAGATTTAGTGGATTAGCGGCGAAACGAATGGGAAAAAAGCTGGATAAAGTCAAGAATCAACAGTTGGCTGATAAAGAGACTGAGGATCGAAGAGAAAATCCCACTGCCTCCGCCGATATATGCCAAAGTTTATCAAACCATGTTTAACAGGAGCAGAAAGCGGGATACAGCAGGAAATTAGACTGGGGAATTATTGTTACTACCTATTCTTTCATAAGTTCTTTCGGCTCGGAAACCCACCTCTCTTTAGGGGCGGGAGGAGAGCGGCCTTTCTCGGCCCTGCGACTCGATGTAGCGTCGGGTAGTCGCCGATGGTACTTCCCCAATGCTGCAGGCAAAATACCCCTTCGACCAAAAATGATTTTTCCAATAGTGTGATACACGTGCAGCAGATCATCAGTATGTGTGGCTACAGCAGAGCTTCACAGGCCTTTCGCAAGTCAGAAAGAGACTGTTCAAGGTTGTCGATAGCTGACAAGACCTTTTTCATCTTGGAGTCATAACTGCCGACTTTGGCGTTCAGGAGCTTCACCTCAGATTCCCTTTCTGCAGCAGCTCGGTTAGTTCCTGCACTTTCTCGGCAAAACAATCTAGCAATTGCATATCGGACCGGATTGCTCCATTCCTTCATGCATCATGAGTGGGTTACCGGATTGCTGCCAAGGCAT
>CAZGAM010000262.1:0-2142 GCA_964523685.1 uncultured Oscillospiraceae bacterium
CTTTCTGCTCTGGCGCTTCAGCATCTTTTTTCTTTTTAGCCATGACAGCACTCCTTTTGCAAAGAAAAGCTTCCTCTGCTATTTCATTATACCGCAAGGCGGCTACGGTATCAAGTGATTTTCAAAATTCTTCTCAGGCAGGGAGGCGGCAGAGAGAATGTGCACAACTCCTGGGATAAGAGTGCCAAAAGAGCAAGTCTTTTTTCTCTCATCGTCATCGCATCAAAGCACTGATTTTCCCGTCCATAGATTGCAGGACCAGTACAAACATCGCATCATAAACAAAACCAGCCGCACAGAGCCCTTTCACCACCACCTGAAAGGAAATCACCCGTAGGAGCAGGTATTGAAATTATACCGTACCGGCAGCCCAAAAGCGATGAGCGAACTTTTCACCGGACTCATCCCGCCGGAGCCGCTGGACATTTGCGACCTCGGGGAAAGCCCGCTCGACGCGCGAGGATTACCACCTGCTGCCGACTACAAAGAGGCAGAGCACGGCGGTTTTCGACAGCAATGCCCGACCTGCCCTATCGCTCTCTGAGGCAGACCGGCAATTATGCAGTCCTTCCGCTCGCTGCGGGATGACCAGCAATCCCTTTGCAGCCGTGCAAGTGGCGGCTTACAATAAGCCTAAGGAACCGCCACCAGGCTTTCAATCACTCCGGCAGGCTTTGTCATTCGCCGCAGGGACAGTCGGCTCCGTCGAGGGTATGGCTGTTTTCCGGCGGATCCTTCATGCACAGATGCACGACCACTGTGATAAAGTTCTTGGCAGTGCCAGGATGTTGGGATGTGGTCCCACATATTTGCTCATGGCGTCCGACAGCGCTTCCTCCACAGTTGCGCGGGTCTTGAGCCCCATGCTTCTGGCAATGCCCATCTCCTGGGAGCCGACAAGATAGATCGCGCAGGTGTGGATTCTGCCAGATGGCTGCAGCTCATTATGGAAAAAGTCGTGGTAGGAATGGAAGGCATGGGCGAAGCGGTACTTGTCGGTATGCTCCCTGCGTGTAACAAAGTATTCTCCGTATCGGTCCATGTCCGGCAGAATATTTATACTGTCGTGCTGGAACATTTCATACAGTTCCCGCAGGTACGGCCAGCGCTCCTCATGAAACTAGCCGTACAAATAGAGGGGACAAGGAACACGCAGTGGTCCGCCATGATCCGTTTATGCCGGATCACCTGGGCAGACAGAGCCTGCATCATTTGAATGGGGGTGGTGCCCATGCCAGTACCATGGTGGAAGGTCGTGGGCATACCGAAGACAATTACATCATACTTTTTCTCCGCCCAATGCCCGTAGGTGCGCTTGTCAGCAGCTACCCAGGCGATGGGCTGCATCTCCTTGGCACACCCGAAGTGGATCTTAATCTGTCGGCTCTTCGTATCCAGCACCGCATCATAGCAGAAAAACTTTTATCCAGCGGAATGAAACGCTCTATCATCCCTGGCTGGACGTATACCGGGTCGTTGATGTGACGGGCTATTATACAGGCTTTCGCAGCGGCCACTGAAGTACGCGGAAAATGACTCGGTGGAACAATTGGTCATGGCAGGGCAGCCGTCATTCGTCTGGAAGCGCCGGAATATAAGGGATCCATCCTTTACTGTAACATATTTGCTGCATCTCCGGCGAAAGATACCTGGCATCAACAGGCACCCCATTGATGGTAACCAACCAAATCATGGGATTGTTTGCCATCGTTGAAGGCAGACACCACTCACTCTTCGAATAATTGATCTTCAGCATGTCTTTAATCTGCTTAGCTTTCGTGTAGGCTGTTGACGATGCGATCCCAAAATGAGAGGCAATCGTATTTCCTGTCAGCTGGATCTTCTGACTTTTGTCAAAAATGAAATTGTTGCTTCCGATTGCATAGACAATGCCGGCTGCCCACGTCGCTGCTTTGCCGCTGTTGAGCGGAGAGGGGCGCTTGCGGCATAGTTTCTCCAGCGCATGCAGGCACAGTGTTTCGTATTCTTCGTTCAAAAACTTGGCACAAAAATCGGTTAACAGGGCTGAAATTTCGTTGTACTTTCCTATCATTTCCTTGGGCACACTTTTCATAAAGCTACCAGGCTCGGAAACCCACTCCTTTTAAGGGGTGGGAGGAGAGCCTGTTCACCTCCTCGCTT
>CAZGAM010000263.1:0-2138 GCA_964523685.1 uncultured Oscillospiraceae bacterium
CGATAATATGCAAATACTATTGCAAATTATTTTGTACTATTTCTTCCTGCATTATACTTTCATTTGATCAGGTTATTTGACGTCTCTTAAAATCATACATCACCCTGCTCTATCGGCAGCCTGATAAGACTTGAAGGGAAATACTTCTGCTTGTAAGACGAAGACAAGGTGCTGAACTCTTATCGAAACATTTACGGCCTGTCCTAAATGTAAGAATCTTTTGATTCGTCTGTCATAAAAACATTGCCATATAAAGAGGAAGGTGCCAGATTCCATCCTTCTCCATCACATCTTTGGGATAGAGAATATAGGACGTGCCTATCCTCTGAGCAAATTTCTTTCGGAATTTATCCAGAGAGGAATGGGAACGGTAATTGCCGGATTTCACTTCAATCGGCGAAAGTTTCTTTTTTTCTGTGATAAGGAAATCGATTTCCATATGGTTTTCCCGATGCTGCGTGTCGCTTCGGGAGTAGAAATAAAGCCGGTGTCCGTTTCGCCGCAACATCTGTGCCACGATGTTCTCCATGAGCATCCCCTCGTTGATATCAAGTTTATCAAAAAGGACAGCTCTGTAGAATTCATTTTCGGTATACGCTCGCTCCATGAAGGTATGCGTAACGAGCAGGCCGGTGTCTGCCATATAGCATTTCTGCGTGTTATTGTCTGCGCTGAGAGCAAGGCCGACATTGGGATCGGTAGTATTAAAGCAGGTATTTACAACCATTGCCTCATTCAGCCAGATAAAGGAGTCTTCATAGGTGCGAAACCGGGCGTTCTTATTGATGGAGGAAAGCCTGTACTTCTTTTCTTTCCTGGAGAGCTGTGCCGGAATGCCGTCAAAAACCGCAAAGACCTTCTCTTCATATCCGGCTGCAAATTTGGAGACGTCATCACGGTAAAGCCGGAGTATTCTCCGCTTTGCCTCATCAGACGCTTCGAAATTCTTTCCGTCAAGGTAGGCAAGAATGGACTGTGGCATTCCGCCCACCAGCATGTACTGGCGAAAGTCATTCATGATCTTGCGGTGAAGTGCCTGTCCAAGCGGTTTTCTGGTTTCAAAACATTTTCGAATCAGCGGTACCGTCGCCTCATCGCCCATCGCCCAGAGAAACTCTTCGAAATCCATCGGGAACATTTCAATATGTTCCTCCTCCGAAGGGATCAGTATATTTTCCGTGTTCTTTTTCAGACGGATCAGCGATCCCGTTTCAAGATAATCATAACGCCCGTCGGCTACAAGATACTTGACAAGCTGTCTGGCCCTGGGAAATTGCTGCACCTCGTCAAAGACAATCAGAGAATCCCGGTGGTAGAGGACGGTTGAATAAAAAGCGCCAAGCTTTGCAAAGAACAGATCCAGATCTGCACTTTCGTATGTGAAGAGGTCGAGAATGTCCTGCGGTGCATTCCCGAAGTCAATGATAATATGGCTTTTGTACTCCTGACGGGCAAAGGTCTCGGCGATATAACTCTTGCCGACACGACGTGCTCCGTCGATGAGCATGGCAGTCTGCCCGCAGTTCTTCTGTTTCCATGCAAGAAGTTCATCATAGATTTTCCGTTTCATTTACTTTGTACCTCATCTGAGAGATTTCACTTTTTCAGGTAGTATAGCATTGTCGGCACGAAAAAGCAAGTTTACCGGGGCAATGTTTTCACGAAAAAGCAGGTATAATCCACTTGCTGAAGCACGAAAAAGCAGGTAGAGTTCGGAACAATGTCATTTAGTCAGTAGGTAGACAGGTGAATATCCAATCGCCATTTCCAATTTCCGGATGAAAGTGGTGTTTTTAGTGCGCCCGGAGGCGCACGTTTCCAGAGGGTGAAAGTCCCGCATTTGCCCGGCAGCGGGAAGGATACAGCCAAAGGCAAGGGTGTCCACGGCAACGTGGAATGGGAAAGAAGCCGGATATGGGGGGAGAAATGAACCCCATGGGCAAACCCCGACGAACAGAAACCATTTGCAGGCTGCAAACGAGGGTAAGGCTGCAGGACAAGCCGAAGCCCAATAGCTACACACAATCGCTTATGGAGGAAAGAAACGTGTGGTACCCGGGGAGATCCTGCGGACATGGGAGGCGGAACGCCGAGCATGGTTCAAGATTACTCGCAGGAAGTCAGATGAATCCATAGTA
>CAZGAM010000264.1:0-2124 GCA_964523685.1 uncultured Oscillospiraceae bacterium
TTTCTGTTCGTCGGGGTTTGCCCATGGGGTTCATTCCTGTCCCCCTATCCGGCTTTCCTCCCATTCCGCTTTGCCATAGAACCCCTCGCCTTCGGCTGTATCCTTCCCGCTGCCGGGCAGATTCGCGTCTTTCACCATTTGGACACGTGCGCCGCTGGACGCACCATAAAAAAAGAGCTTCTTGCGGGGTAAAACCGCAAAAAGCTTTGTTTAGTGGGTTTTCTCTTGTATCAAAGACAGCGTACAAGTAGACATAGTTATTGGCAGTCTACCCTTATTGGTTGAATTTATTTCAGAAGCAGGCTTATCGATGTTCCAGCGCTACCCCGATCAACCGTTCCGTCTGGTCCGCCATGAACAGGGGGATGTTCAGCAAGTCGCCGTTCAGCATCAAGTTCTCCAGGGAAAACCTGATGCGGAGCTTGACTTCTCCCGGAAACAGCTCCTTGAACTTCCGCAAACTCCGGCTGGCGACATTGGCCTCAGACTTTACCTCCACAGGGAAGACATCGTTTCCCCGTTGAATCAGAAAATCCACCTCATAGGGCGGGTTGCTCTGGCTCCAGTAACGGGGCATGACCTCGAACTGCGTGATCAATGTTTGCAGCACATAGTTTTCTGTCAGCGCCCCCTTGAATTCCGTAAACAGCCGGTTGCCTTCACCAAATGCGGTGGGTGCAAGCTGGGCCAGACGCCGGAGCAGCCCCACGTCAACTAGGTATATCTTGAACGCGGATAGATCATCATAGGCGGATACCGGTAACCGCGGCGCGGAACTGCGATAAACCTTATACACCAGCCTCGCGTCCACCAGCCACTGCAGCGCGTCCTCATACTCCCGGGCCCGCGCCCCCTCTTTCACGACCTTATAGATGAACTTCTTATTTTCCCGGGCCAACTGTGACGGAACCGATTTCCAGACTAGGGAAATCTTCGGGAACACTTTCACATCCGGGTGCTTGGCAAAGTCACGCTCATAGGCCCCGATGATGTCAGACAGGGCCTCCTGCATGGCTTCCACGTCCCGCTCCTGGGTCCACATAGCCACCGACTCCGGCATGCCGCCCGTGACATAGTACATTTTGAGTTTCTCATAGAGCGGATTGAAAAAAGCGTCCGGGATCGGTTCGATGGCGTCTACACTGTTCAGATATTCCACCAGATTGCCGTCTCCATTTGCCATCAGAAACTCAGTAAATGTCATGGGGTCGATCTGCATGAAATTGACCTTGCCCACCGGAAATGAGGATGGCTTTGCCAGGGCGATTCCCAACAGCGACCCAGCGCAGGCAACGTAATACTGCGGCGCATTCTCACAGAAGTATTTCATGGAGTTGATAACCTTGGGACAGTCTTGCACCTCGTCGAAGATGATCAGTGTCTTTTCCGGCAGAATGCGTTGCCCGCTTGCCAGCATGAGATTTTGCAGAATGCGCTCCACATCCTTAGTGGTTTCGAAAAACTGTCGGTATTCCTCGTGCTCTTCAAAGTTGAAATAGGCAGTGTTCTCGTAATAGCGCCGCCCGAACTCTTTCAGCACCCAAGTCTTGCCTACCTGGCGCACACCCTTTAGGATCAGCGGCTTGCGATGCTTGGAATTTTTCCATGTCAGCAATTCATTCAGGATCGTTCTTTCCACGGGACACCTCACCACACTTTTATATATATTATTATGCTAACTTTTCACACTTTTATATCATTATACGCCAATTTTAGCAAAAGCACAAGGGAAAAACACACCACAAGAACGCAGCCGGTATAATCTTACCGGCTACCGAGCAAGCTGCCTGCTACGAATTGAGTGTGCGACAACATAATTTGGAAAAATTTGCACAGGTCTTGATTTTTTGGAATCCGATGCTATGCTGTATCCACAAGGCCTATCGCTGGAGAAGCGGTGTCATGCTTCCGCTGTGGCCGGATGGCCCAGGTCTCTCCTGTGAAGCGGGAAAGAGGAAAATCATATGGCCGAGAAGAACTATGGCGTCTTTATGGATGACGTTGCGGTTGACATCACGGCGGAAGCCAACTTCATCTGGGGAATGGCCAACAGGCTGCACGGCGCGTATATGCCGGACAAGTACGGGGATGTCATTATCCCCATGACCATTATCCGCCGTTTCG
>CAZGAM010000265.1:0-2106 GCA_964523685.1 uncultured Oscillospiraceae bacterium
GTTCGCTAAACATATTAGTGAACACACTGTCTTTCGCTTTTCGTTGAAAAGTAGGTGTGCTTGTCATGGTTCCTCCTATTTATTATATTGTGTCTTTACTATTTATTGCCTCAGGCCGTCAGGCGATCTCCGCACGACAGTTTCTACCCGGGGCGATGAGATCCTGCACTTTGCTGCTCATGCTTTTAATATAGCATATAAGCAGTCCAATAAAACGGACACTAACAATTTCTTAGGGATAATTTGTAAAAAAAGAGAATAAGAATCCATTCTGCTGCTTAAAATTGGGCTGTGTCTAAGCTTGATATCAACGGTTCTTACATCCTTTCTTCGCTGCGTATTATGTAAGCCGCCACTCTCTATTTCACACTCTTGTATCTTCGCAGCAAGGGAAAAGTGTGGCCGGATCAACTCAACCCCTGTCACCCTCCCAGCTGGAAAATGCTGTACCGCCAATCGCATCATAATACCTGGCATAGGTAACCTGCGTGTAGGCGATCAGCCAAACTGCCAGAGGAATCCCCACAATGGGTATCAGACACAACAGGGACCAGCCCAGAAAACTCAGATCGAGTTTGAATAATTCCCACTTGTGTCCAGCCATCATCGCCTTGCTTTTTGCCAGGCACTCGAAGCATCCTGTATCTGGATTATCCAGCATGATATACGCTGCCTGCCTATAAGAATAAAAGGCACGAATGGCAGGAATCAGCAGGGGAATCCCTGCATATACCCAAAACGCCTGTCCTGTGGCATATACCAGTACCATCACCGGAAGCATATAGAACATGGACCACAGGCCAATCATAAGAGATGGCAGCATCTGAATCAGAATTGCCCGAAAGAAGAACCCAAAAACATCAAAAAGATCTCCTGCAGAGGCATGAATATGCCTTGCCACCCGCAGAGCATAGAGGGTGAAACCAAGCGATATAACGGAGGCCATTATATACAGGGCAATATTTAACAACTGCCCCATAAATCCGCCCAAAGGCTGAGGTTCTACATAGATCAGTTCCCCCTGCACAGCAGAACGGAACATGGTCTGGTAGGCTTTAAGCGTCCCGTCAAGGCGCATAATAAGCAGGTTCAGCAAAATCAAAATGACAATAAACAGAAGACTGATCCAAAATGGAGAGGGACGCACATCCCCTATAGCCACTTTGGCTTCTCGTTTCAGTTTCCGCCGGTTGATCATGAGTATCCTCCCTTATCTTCCCGGAAAATGCTTTTTCAGTGCTTTGGTCACATACATAGCTCCCAGACCTGTAAATAAACCCGTAACAATTCCCGCCGTGAGCAAGGCCGGCGCATACCAGAATATAGACATACTGCCTGTCACCAATGCCGCTGCCGCAAGCTGCCCCGCATTATGGGCAATGGCTCCAAACACGCTGGTTACCCACAGGAGCCTGCCGGGAAACAGATCCAGAAGAGCCGCCATAACGCACCAGCTCAACACTCCGCCAGCTAGTGAAAACAGGATCGCTGACAAGCTCCCGGAGAATAGGGAACCCAGAATGACCCGCACCAACATAATTGCCCCGGCTTCTTTCCGGCCAAGCAGGACCATCGCCGACAGTGTAATGAGATTTGCCAGGCCCAGTTTCACCCCCGGTACTGGTACGGGTGCCGGAATCTGTCCCTCAATGACCCATATGACCAGTTCCACTGCTGTCAGCAGAGCCATAAAAATCAGTTTTCGTGTCCTACTCATCAGAACTCCTGATTTCAATAACCAACTTATGAGGCAGACATACAATGGGGATCGCACTGTCCGAAACAGACCCCTGCCTGACGCAGTCATGGCCTGGGCAGTCAGCGTCCACCACTTCAATGGCGCCATGACTCACTCGGATGGTGTTCCAGCCCCACTCTGTTCGGATTGTCCGCTCGTAGGGCACCGCCACAGCAGACAAGTCAATGCTGTCATAGATCTCACCGTCAATAGATATCACAGCCACCTCCGCACTGCGGCTTGACAAAAGAGTAACCCCTGCGCCTGACAAAGCCAAAGCCAAAAACAAAATCGCCCAAAAAGCCGGTTTTCTGATGATAGATCCCCGGTTGTCCCTAGCTATGGCACGTTCTGTTTGCATTTCTTCC
>CAZGAM010000266.1:0-2053 GCA_964523685.1 uncultured Oscillospiraceae bacterium
ACATCCATTCGCCTGTATGAGCAGGAAATCGAGGAGGTGCTTTGATGGCTGTTGTTATCTCGGAATCGGATATGCAGTTTGGCGAATATGCAGAAGAACAGGTATTCCGTTTGGAAAAAAGCATTCAATACACGAAGGATCTTATGCCAAATGGAATCAAAAGCTGTGAATTCATCTTGCGTAGAGGGGATAAGCTGTATTTTATTGAAGCAAAATCGTCCTGCCCTAAACAAATCACGGCGGACACCACAGAAGAGAAAAAAGCAAAATATAACGAAGAGATATGTGATATCGTTTTGAAAATGAGACATTCTCTTTCTATATGTGCCAGTATGTTACTATTGCGTTACGAAGCAGATAATGTGCCGGAACTATTAAAGCAAACAGATCTGTCCGGGCTGCAGATCATATTCATGCTGGTAGTTAAAAATGCGCAGGAAGAGTGGCTTATTCCATTTCAGGACGTTTTCCGGAAAAAATTGAAAGCTGAACTGAAGATTTGGAAACCTGCTGATTTTTTTGTTATCAATGAAGCAACAGCAAGGGAAAGACATTTTATCATATAGACAGAGAAGGGGGCGTTTTTCCTTTGCCTAAGTTCATAGAGAATGCGCTCCCGCTGGCGGAGATCAACGAGGTGGCGATACGGGAGAAGTCCGGGAAAACCGGCCACCCCGCGAATCTGCCTATGTGGTGGGGGCGCAGCCCGGTGGCCTCTTCCATTGCGGCGCTGGCTGCTGCCGTATTGGAGAATGCAGAGAAATCTTCCCCCGAAGGATATGGAATTACTTGCCGGGGCAGCTTCCGGTGAAGGAAAAGAGCTGGAGCAGATTCGACGCAGATTGGGAGATAACGGCAGTTTGCCCTTTGTGTGGGATCCGTTTGCCGGATTTGATGGTATTCCCATAGTCGCGCAGAAATTGGGACTGCGGACTGCGGCGAATGACTTAAATCCGGTTGCGTCTATGCTGACACGGACTACTGTCGATATCTCCTCTCGTTTTGCGTCCTTGCCTCCTGTCCATCCGTGTACTCGAAAACGCCTCGTCTATTCCAGTGCACAAGGGCTTGCCGAAGATATCCGGTTTTATGGTGATTGGGTGGAAAGACAGGCTCACGAGTGTCTGTCAGATGTCTATCCGCAGATAGAGAACGGAGAGGTTGTTTGCGTGGGTGTAGGTTCGGACAATGAAGTGACCAATCACGCCTGGAACTGCCATATGCCGCTGGGAAGTTCCTTCGTACTCTATAAGGCAAAAACCGCTCAGGTCTGGGCAGATCCGGTAAACGAAAACGGCGAGATCCGTTTTGAAATATATGTCAGCGGCCGTCCGAGAGGGAAAGAGAGCAACAAAATCGGCGAGAATGGCGCGAAATTTCGATGTCCTTTTTACGGAGAGATCACGACTGACGAATATATCAAGAAGAAGGGGTTGGCACGCGCCTGACGGCGTTCATCTCCGACCTTTGAACCCCAATAGGCAATCAAACCAAATGATTTTCAGAATAGCCTTGTTGCTATGGGATATTATGATAAGAGTAACTGTGATGGAAATACAACCTTTGTCATAGCCGCTGGAGCGGCTGGGGAAGTCGGATACAGCAAAGAAAAGTTCTGGGCAGCGGACGATTGTTATTATTTTAACTGCACGAGTAATCTTAATCCGCGCTTCCTCTACCACTATTTGCTGACACAGAAGTCATATTTGACTTCACAGGTTCGGAAAGCGAGTATTCCGCGTATTTCACGGACTGCATTTGAGAAAATGAGAATACCTCTACCACCCATTGAGGAACAAAACCGGATTGTTGAAATTCTCGACCGCTTCGATACTCTTCTACAATGACATATTCGAGGGTATCCCTGCCGAGATTGAGGCTCGTCAAAACAATATGAATTTTATCGGGACAGGTTACTGGCGTTTTCAGCGAAGGGATGAGAGGAAAAGGAGAAAAGCTATGGACATTAAGGAGATAAAAGAAGCGGTGGAAAAAATCGCGGATGAATTTGCTATCACCAGGGTGATACTTTTCGGGTCGCAGGCGAACGGGA
>CAZGAM010000267.1:0-2053 GCA_964523685.1 uncultured Oscillospiraceae bacterium
GCATATCTCGATAATGCTCGAAATTCTCCAAAATCGTTTTGTAACAAAACTTTTAGAAGTTTTCATCCTAGAAACATTATTTTTACTCAATATGCCCACGAGACACCCACGAAATCAGACTTTAGCAGTGCCTTCGGAGCCGTCATTCTAGTTACACTGAGAGATCGCATATATCTTTAGGACCGTCCATAATCTGACCATTCACAAATAGCCTTTGTACCCCAGATAGGGATGTCCAGATGATAGGCGAGAGATACAAAGGAATGTCGCAGAGCGTGCACGACAATGTTCTTATGGCAGAACTTATTCATCCGCATAAACAATGCGTTCTCCATGCCATCGACAGCAAGCCCGTGACGGTTTTCCGGTTTGACGGCAGACAACGCGTCATAGAACATCCAGCATGATTAGCGCCGCCCTATTAGATGTCTGGTTCTTGATTTTCCTCTTTTGTACTAACTGACCGTTAAATCCTTGACAGCAGCTCCGCGTACATAGATTAATCTTGGCCAAGTCGATGTTAAAGATCTCCGACTTCCGCAAAGAATGTAATCCGAGTAAAACCGGTATTGCGATGCCCGTACCTTTTTCAGCAGCAATAAATGTTGGTTGGGGGTCCGACAGCCAGTCGTGCGCAAAAGCGGCCCGTGATCTCTCACCAGCCGCTGTGTATTTAGTGCACCAGGCGGCGCTTTGTTTCTGAGGCTGCTGCTTTGTCTGAATATCTTTCAGTTGTGCAAAGACAGACGGCTTTCTGTGCGGCAGTCATCTCTTACCGGACAACTGGATTCCGAATATCCTGGCATAATCCTTTTTGAGCGTCCAGCTCGTATTCAGCAATCAGGTGGAAAAAGCGGTGTCGGAAAGGGCGATGCTTCTCTGGGCTTGCTGCAACGCAGCGATATAGTCATGCCGGAGGATGGGAGGGATGGACACCACGCAATAGCTCTGCCGAATCAGCAGCAGGTTCATCAGCAGCCCTCCCTGTGCCAGTTGCCGTCCTGAAATAGATGGAGGTACACCTGAATTCTGCCAGGGAAAGGGGGCGGCGTTCCCGTATATAAGCGGCGTTTTTATCAATTTTAGTCAGCAATTCCTGGTTCGTCATGCTGTCACAGCCTCCTTTACACTCTTCAGCCGTTTGCGGCTTTCCGCATGGTGTCTCCTCTGCCCAACAAGATGTGCTTTCGCTCTGAAATGCTGTCCAACATCTTTCGGATTGCTGCCAATGTATTCGGCGGTCTGAATGAGGGACGAAACATGCTGGTGCATGGACGCGCCTATATTTAGATGAGGACTCTTGACATGAGCTGCCAAACCGACAGAGTGGTAAATCGGTCCTAAAGGCAAATTCTGCCCTGTAAGCGTATGGAACTTCTGTATGTAATCCCATAGCACCCATCATCTCTTGTTGCGTCTCTGAAAAGAGTATACAAAAGCGATAATGAACTGTCACGAATTATGGGTAATTCGCTTTGCTTCCATGGGTCGTTGGTCTGCTTAGATGCTTTTGGTTACCGTTCTAGAGCGGATTGATTAGCCGCATTCCGGCAGCAGCGACGGTCTGCCGCCTGCGCCGCCTGCCAACTGGCAAGGGCCTTTTTCCGGCACGGGAGGACGCAGAGGCCGTGAAAGTTGCTGCATTCGCAACAGAAGTGTTCCTCGGGGGAAAAGCAGGGCGATCCGGTGTTTCACGCTGGGCGTCCTGCATTATCCACGCAAAGGGCTGTCGGTGAAATATGTCATTGGTCGATGCCCTCATTTTCTTCCATTTTTACATCGTCCTGCTCAAAGTCGCCGCTGGGTTTGAGGCTGTTCTCTTCTTCTTTTTTACGAAGTAGAGTGCACCAGATGCGCATGCGGCGGTCAGCAACAGGACGAAAGCTCCCATGCTGTTGCCGTTTTCAGGTTTCTCAGAAGGTGTCAGCTTTGCAGATCATTCATTGCATAGGGAATAGTTGGCACATTTTGTTCTATCGAATACTGCTTGTACTTGCTCTGTGCTTGGATAGCAGCTTGGCTTAGTCGACTCGTAACCACCAGAGCATTTCGT
>CAZGAM010000268.1:0-2044 GCA_964523685.1 uncultured Oscillospiraceae bacterium
AGATACCAGGCGATCTCAATGTCGATGCCCTCATAACCGGTGCCGGCAAATCCTTCTCCGTCCGCTACCATCTCATAAGGGGGGAAGGCGCAGTTGGTGGCCAGAATCAATTTTCCCTCTTCCACGGTGGTGACCTCGGGCAGATCCAGATCCGTCAGATAGGCAGGCACATCCACCTCTGCAGTCTCCTCCTCGGCAAACGCCGCGGCACCCAGGCTCAAAGCCATGGTCAGAGCCAGAAGAAGAGCAATGACTTTTTTCATTTGAATAATCCTTCTTTCTATCTTTCTCATGATTTTTTCAAAACATGTAGGAATGATTATTCACAATTATACACTAAAATCATGAATAAACAATAGTTTATGCATGAATATTTTGAATATTAATGAATTTTTTGCATATTGACAGAAAATTCCCCTCTTTTTGTGGAAAAAGAGGTACACATTCACGAAAAAAGCCGGTCTGTGATATGGGGGTCCGCCGGTCTGGGGGTACCCTGGGGCTTGATCCGGGCGCATGTGAGGCTTTTGCCCGCCAGTTTCAGCATTTTTTTCAGGGTATATTTGCTCTCTCCGGCGGCTCTGGGCGCTCTGGCGTATTCCACCGTGGCGATGGGCAGTTCCAGGCGGGTGGCCAGACCGCGGAGGAAGGGCGTGTCCTCATGGTAGTAGCTGAGCTTTTCCAAAGCCTGCCGGTCCATCAGACGGAAATCCGCATGGTCAAAGATAAGTCTAGCCCCGAACAGGTTCATCATCCGGTAGTAGAGATGGGCGGTAAAGCGCTTGAAAAAGCTGTCTGTGTCCCGGCGGGAGCGGACGCCGCAGACGATGGCATACCCGTCCGCATGCTTTTGAATCATCTCGTCCACCGCGTGGATATCATCCTGGAGATCTGCGTCAATGCTGATGGTGATGTCGCATCGCCCTCTGGCTTCCATAAGACCTGCCATGAGGGCGTTCTGGTGCCCCCGGTTCGGCTGCAGACGAAGACCGGCGAAAAGACTGTCCTGCTCGTGGTAAGAGCGGATCAGCTGCCAGGTGCGGTCGGTGGAACCATCATCCACCAGCAGGATGCGGCTTTCCCGGGAGACGGTGCCGTTTTCGATCAGATGGGCCAGTTTTCCCCGGAATACCGGTGCGGTCTTCGGCAGACAGTCCTCTTCGTTGTAGCAGGGGACCACAATATACAATGTATCCATAAGTCACCTCGATGCGAGACCATTATAAGCGGATTTTCCTTCCATTTCAACCTCTCCAAGCGGCAAAGAGAAAGATTATGGGGTCAGAATGGAAGTTATACTTGAAAAAAACGTGGGATGGTATATAATATTAAAAGGGAAAAAGCGGAGAGTAGAGTTATGAACAAGATCGTTCTATATGCACCGGAGATTCCCCAGAATACAGGTGCTATCGCCAGAACCTGCGCCGCCACCGGCGCCAGTCTGCACCTGATCCAGCCGCTGGGATTTGATATCTCCGATGCCGCCGTCAGGCGGGCAGGGCTGGATTACTGGCACCTGGTGGATGTGTCTGTGTACGAGAACCTGGAGGAGTACCTTCAGAAAAACGGAGATGAGAACCTCTGGCTTTTATCCACCAAGGCAGCTGCCTGCTACACCGATGCCCCCCTGGAAGGGGAGGTGGCGTTGCTGTTTGGCCGGGAGACCTCCGGACTGCCGGAGGAACTTCTGGAGCACTACCGGGACCGGTGTTTCCGCATTCCCATGAAACCCAGGGCGCGAAGCCTGAATCTGGCCAGTTCGGTCTCCGTTGTTCTGTATGACGTTCTCCGCCGTCAGAAGTTCCCGGGCCTGCTGCAGACGGGAATCATGGCGGTGGGAACAGACCGGTGAATTCAGGAAGGTTACCCCGCATACCCATTAATATAGATGTAGTATATTCGCTATGAACTACAACAAGAAAAGCGTTGATCAGTTAGTCGTGAAGGGGAAGAAAGTCCTTCTGCGTTGCGATTTCAACGTGCCCCAGGACAAGCAGACCGGGGCTATTAAGGACGACAAGAGGATTCGTGCCGCTCTGCCCAC
>CAZGAM010000269.1:0-2042 GCA_964523685.1 uncultured Oscillospiraceae bacterium
TCCGAAACTGTATTGCAGGCATCCCGGTATGCTGTCATCGTGGCTGACAGGGCAGATCAGCGTCCGCGTCCGGTCGGATCCGGATCTTCGCTGGCACCGTCACGGCTAACATCAGCACACCTCGCTTTTACTAAACATATTATAGCACAAAGCAAGTGAAATGTCAGGCACTTCCAAAGAAAAATCAGAAAAGGAGAGCGCAGGGCATTCCTCCCCTTGTTACAGAACAAGGGGTATCCTGCCAAAAGTTTTGATGAACACTATATGAACGACCTGGGATCAGTTTGTTAACGAAACCAATACCAATGGTACGAAAAGCCGGGGACGTGGCGCGGGTACAATGCAGAGAAAGCGGCAGATTGGTGGTTAAGCTGGAAAAAGGACGGCGGTAAGTGCCAGGCAGACGGGAATACAAGACCGCAGATTTCAGTTCCTGGTTCAAGGGCCGTTCGGAAAGAGAAAAATGGGAGCGCTGCTTATCCTGCAAAGCAGGCAAATGGCAGCAATCCGGAACTTTTCAGATTTCTGTTGCTTTTCAACTGGGGGTTTGTTATAATTTTACCATGTGGTTTGGGTTGCAAAAATACCCGGTTGACCGTTTTGGATGCCTCTTGGAACTCCCATGGATTTCAGGTCAGCTCGGCTTGGGCAGAGGTTTTTCCTCTCCTTTCCTTGATTATATACCAAATTAATAGGAATTACAATACGGTCGATGCTCTGCGAAAGAGGAAGTCTTTTGCGCTCTCAGGCACTCATCCCAAATTTTGAAACGGCAGGAGGTTCGCCAAATGGCGGAGAATTATATAACAAAGCAGGAAGGCAAGGGTTCCGTCAACATTTCTGAAGATGTGATCTCGGTGATGGTCGCAGCGACGGTGAATGAAGTGGAGGGGGTGGCAGGTTTCGGCAATCCCACTACCCCGGAATTGGTGGATCTGTTTGGAAGGAAAAACCCGGGAAAAGGACTGAAAATTCGTTTTCTTGATGAAAAGATTACAGTTGATGTGCTGATCGTTGTATGCATACCCGGCAGTATTACCGATACAGCCATTCGAGTGCAGGATACGGTCTGCAGTGAAGTGGAATCGGTTACCGGCATGAATACAGTGGTAAACGTGCATGTGACAGGCGTTTCTTTCGATAAATAGAGAAAAGCCTCTATGGCAGGAGTGGAAGCATGACCAGGACCGCCGCAAGAGAGATTGCGATTCAGCTGGGTTTTTCGGTAATCGGAACCGGGACAATGCCAGAGCAGGCAGTGGAACGTTTTTTTGAGCCGGATCACTACGCCAGTCTGAAAGAGGAGAGCGATTTGTATCGGGAACCGCCTTCTAAGAAAGACATGGATTTTATTCTCACCAGTGTTTGCGGTGTGTGGGAGCATAGAAAAGAACTGGACGAGATGATTGAAAGATATGCCAAACGCTGGCGCACCCAGCGCATCAGCCGCAGCGCGGTCGCTGTACTGCGGCAGGCCATCTTTGAAATGATGTATATGCCGGATATCCCGGCCGCCGCCTCTATCAACGCGGCGGTAGAATTGGCGAAAAATTATGACGACAGCGATGTGGTATCTTTTGTTAACGGAATTCTGGGGGGATTTTACCGGGGAGAAATAGCCCCGGAAGCGAATCAAAATGGATGAACCAATATTTACGGTTTCAGCCCTGAACGATTATATCAAGAGCATGATGGATCAGGACATGCTTCTCAGTCGGATTGCCGTTCAGGGCGAAATTTCTAATTATAAGATATATCCGTCAGGCCATCATTATTTCAGCCTGAAGGATGATAATGCGACTGTGCGCTGTGTGTGTTTCCGCTCCTGTGCGGAAAAACTGCGCTTCCGGCCGGAAAACGGCATGTCCGTCACGGCTGTCGGCAGAGTGAGCGTCTATCCAAAGGATGGCAGCTATCAGCTGTATGTGAACTCTCTCAGACCGAAGGGCATGGGGGATCTGCAGATGGCGTTTGAACAGCTGAAAGCGAGGCTCGGCGCAGAGGGGTTATTTGATCCGGCACACAAAATTCCTCTGCCGTCC
>CAZGAM010000270.1:0-2035 GCA_964523685.1 uncultured Oscillospiraceae bacterium
TCGCATGTCCGCAGGACCTCCCCGGGTACCACACGTTTCTTTCTATATACCCGCCCTCTCTACTCCAGGCGATTGTGTGTATCTATCGGGCTTCGGCCTGTCCTGCAGTCTTCCCCTCGCTTGGTGCCTGTAAATGGTTTCTGTTCGTCGGAGTTTGCCCATGGGTTCCTTCCTGTCCCCTATCCGGCTTCCTTCCCGTTTCACGTTGCCGTGGACACCCTTGCCTTCGGCTGTATTCTTCCCACTACCGGGCAGATTCGGAACTTTCATCCGCTAGAACAAACGTATTTCCACTCACGCCAGATCATCCTCCGCCCTGGTTTACCTCCTCAGAATCCGGCTGAAGGTCCCGGCGTCCGACCAAAACGTGCTTTCAGGGAAGATCTTCCGAGGCCTGCCCTATCTGCCGGAGCAGCTCCCTTCTTTCCCTCTCATACATCAATCTCCACCCCGTCTTCCGGCATAGGCGTTTCATTGTCCAGCACGGTATATTCCACTCGGGACTCCAGCAGCCCCATCAGGCCAAACAGACCACCGCCCAGCAAAAAGCCTCCGGCGCACAGAAAGGCCGAAGAATTGGCAGCGTCCCGATTCAGGACAATCGCTGTCAGCGAAGCCACAGCGGCTGCAGCCTGACAGAGGGCACAAGCCAGGGAGGAGCGGATCAGGGGTTTGTGCAGGCTGTCGTAGTCTCCCACCGTCCACCTGCCTCTGGCCGGGAGGTAGAATATGAGCACATACAGGCACCAGAGGGTCATGAGCACCGTCAGAGCCTGGAATATGCCTACATACAGCACACTGTTGCAGACCGCACGCCGGGTAGCCGACCAGGCGAAAATCCCCACCCCCGCCACAAACAAAAGACAGTACACAATCCGCAGCCGGATCCGCTGCTTCTTGGAAAGCACAGGTTCCAGGTAATGGCCGGTGTATACCCGCTCAATCACCTTTCTCCCATCCGGCTTTACGGTTTTCACTTCCGTATATCCCTGAAAGTGGCGATGATACGCACGGCGGTGAAAATTGGCGGAGGTGGGGGTGCCTCCTGTCTGCCGCATCTCCTCCTGAAAGCTCTTTTCCCTGGCCCACTGCCGAAAACTCTCCCGCATCAGGCTGCCACCTCCTCCGTTTTCCCGGACAGAAGTTCCTCCAGCGCCTCACAGAGACTCCCGGTCGCCTCGTCGCTCTCATAATTGCATACCACCGTCCCGTCCGTGGTGCGGATGACGAGAAATTCCGTGATGCCGGCCCAGACACAAAGGCGATACGGGCCGAACTCATCGTTCTCCCACAGCCCGTAGCTGCATCTTTCTGTGGCAGCGCCATCCAGACATTGCCCCAGAAAAAGGCCGGATCTCTGCTCCAGGCTCTCTATATCCTCATAGGGTACCTGCAGAAGAAAGGATTCGTCTTCCCCTGCCGTCTCCGCCTCCATAATCATGGTATTGTTCTCAAAGGACAGCCCCGGTTTCCGGGACGGGCGCACCAGCGCGTAAATCGTGGCTACAGTTAGAAGAACCGCCATGAAAACAATATTGCGCCTCAGCCCGGTCCGGCGTCTGTGCTCTTCTTCCATATTCTGTCCTCCCCTCGGCACTGTCAGAACCGATACTTCAATAAAAATTCTAGAAGTGCCCTGCCGGAATCATGGAGCACCTCCGGTCGGTATACCAAATAGATCTTCGCCATGACATTGGTCTGCAGGGGAATCTTTACCACGCGAGGCTGCTCGGCCAGCATGGGACCTTCAAACATAATGCTCACGCCGATATTCTGGCTGAGAAAGTTGAGCGTCTGGGGTCCCGCCCCGTGATAGAGCACCTGAGGCTCCACCCCTGCCTCCCGGCAGGCCTGCAGGGCCAGCTCATAGGACAGTTCTCCGTCTCCCCCCAGAAGAAACGACTCCTCTGCCAGGTCCACGGGGGACAGACGTAGCCGCCCGGCAAGGGGATGCTCCGCCGGCAGAAAGACATACAGGGGATCCTCACACAGGGGGATACTGTTTTCCGTGGGCTTATCGGCCGCCCGGATCATG
>CAZGAM010000271.1:0-721 GCA_964523685.1 uncultured Oscillospiraceae bacterium
GAAATCACAAAAGACTTGAAAGAAGCTGGCCTTGATTCAACTGAGAAGGTTGTGGAAAAACTGGAAGAGGCGGTCTTTTCCAGCGGTTATACCGGGCGCAAAGAGAATATCAAGCTCTATGACGTTGAACTGCTTATCAAAGTTGATGGCGGGGATTGGGAACCTGCTGCGCCAGAAAACTTCCCTGCTGGAGGTCTCACCATTACCATCCCCTATCCAGAAGGCACAAACCGCACCTTCTCCTTTGTAGTAAAGCATATGTTCACTCACAATATGAACGGTTATGAGGCCGGATATGTGGAGACATGTAAGCCTGATAAAACAGAAGACGGAATTCAGGTTACCGTGCACGGGCTGTCTCCGATCGCGGTTGCCTGGTCTGCACCGGCAGCCACACCAACAGCTGCAGTGCCTACTGCTGCCGTACCAACCGCTGCAGTGCCTACCGCTGCTGTACCAACCGCCGTACCTGCCAGTACTCCCGGCTCTTCCCCCTTAACAGGTGATGAAACAAACATCTGCCTGCTTGTATCCTTACTGGTCCTCAGTATGGCAGGCCTTGTGTCTATCTGGTTCTATTGGAAGAAACATCGCCGCTCAGATCGGTAGATAAGAAATTCGTAACGTGAGATTTGCTTTGCAGCTCTGGAGAGACTTGACATTGTACTATGTTTGCAGTTCGCTGTGATGGAAGGGGTCATATTGCGTCCTGACAGTAATT
>CAZGAM010000271.1:731-2009 GCA_964523685.1 uncultured Oscillospiraceae bacterium
CAGGAACCTCTGTCTGTTGGCATCAGACAAACTTACCAAAAGACATGCCTTTTTTGAATCAGTTCTGTTTGCTGCCGGTTGTTGATGGAAAACCTGCCCCACCTGAAAGATCTTGCTGTCTGTCAGGCGGGGCAATTCATTTCACTTTGTGTGATTTTTTTGTGTAACAAGTTGGGCCATGCGCTTGTTTCGGCTATACCAATAATTGATATTGAATCAGCTGAAAGTCCCTAAAAAGACACGCTTGAAAAAAGCTTGTAACCGGGCCGATATAAGACGGAAAGACAACCATGCTGGAGAAGCTGACCGGCGGAATGAATTACGCCCCGCTGGGAGATCCCATTCTTCTGGCAAGCGCCGAAGAGAAATGCGGAACCTTCTTTAAGGATAATCCGCCGCCAGTATTTGTGGATGAAATTCAAAAAGCGCCTGCTCTGTTTGAACAAATCAAAATGCACCTTGACCAGGATCGGAAAAAGAAACAGATCTTTATGTGTGCCTCTCAGCACTTCAAAATGATGAAGGGTGTGAGCGAATCCCTGCAGGACGCATTGGTCTCGTCACCCTGCTTGGGGGGATTTTCTCTACGGGAAGCTCACGGTGTTGAATTTGATCGTCCGTTCCTGCCAAGAGTATTTATCGTAGTGTAAAACGCACACCGCAGCTATTTCCTATGGTCAACTACCCATCCCCTAAAGGGAAAGGGCTTGAAAAAAAAACAGTTGACTACTCTTCCGTGTAAACTACGTCAGGCAACAATATATAGGTACCTGCAGACGTTTGTCCTAATCTGCAGCTCTACGGCATGCGGTCAAACAGCCCGGAGGGTAGGGACAGCGCTGCGTCTACGATATCTTGCCAGAACAGGGAGGAAGGGTACCAAACCCGCGACAGCGGGAATTCCTGTTAAAGAGGTTCAGAAGAAGGGCCACAGCGTGGTATAGGTTACCTGCTATGGACGGACAGCCGCTTATGCTTACAGAACGGCAGGGAAAAGTCAAACATCTTCTCAGAGACGGGCAGGCAAAAGTCGTAAGACACTGTCCGTTACCCATCGGGGCTGCTGAACCAGTCTCCAAAATATATACACGGCTTCCAGCTTTTCGACAAAGTGCTTGTGCCGGAGAGGAATGTTTCCTTTTTAGGCGCAGGATAAGCGGATATTTCGATGTGGGGAAGCTGGATGGAACCAAGATCAGCGCAGGTATTACCTACAGGAAATGAAAACTTTTGGAATCCGGAAAAACACTATGAAAAGAAGCTAGGAGGTGAATAGGC
>CAZGAM010000272.1:0-2006 GCA_964523685.1 uncultured Oscillospiraceae bacterium
GATCTGCTCTTTGGCAGCACTCCGGTTATTCTTTTTGGATCTATGGCACAAAAACAATCCTATTCAAAATATTTGCAGAAGCGGAAATGGAACAGTCCGTCCCTAGTGCAGCCAGGGAAAGATTGGGCAGGCAGGCAGATGCCAAACCGCGCCGAACTGCCTGCTGAAGGCCCTTCTTCGCTGCCGGATCAATCGTCTCTCCGGTTTCAACTGCCTACCTCCTTCTATTTGTGCCCGGTAACGGCATCCATTGGCAGCGATGCAGCTGAGCCGATGGTGATGAACCCCGGTAGTTTCTATCTGCCGGCACGATTCGCACAAGACCGTTCCTCTGTCCCTTGTGACCAGCGTAAGGCAAAAAAATTTTCTGCAGGGTTGACAAACAGAGCACAAAATGCTAATATACCTATTAAATCGATATGTTTATGGCATAAATGGGTTCTCTCGGAAAAAGCCTGACTGATTTCCTGTGAGGCATTGCCCCGAAGTCCTTCCCTTTTCGGTTCATGCGCAGAGGTGCAGCCAACCGTGGAGGGGCCTATATATCGTTTTTTATTATGCACTCTTGAAAGGGGAAATGTATGAAAGTCTACGAAAAAATCACCGACCTGATTGGCGGAACGCCGCTTCTGAAGCTGTCGAACTATGGCCAAGCCAAGGAGATTGGCGCGGAGATTTATGGGAAACTGGAATATTTTAATCCAGCCGGCAGTGTAAAAGACCGGATTGCGAAAGCCATGTTGGACGATGCCGAGGCAAATGGCCGCCTCAAGCCGGATTCGGTCATTATTGAACCGACCAGCGGCAATACGGGGATCGGCCTGGCAGCGGTAGCCGCTGCAAGAGGCTATCGGATTATTCTCACCATGCCGGACACGATGAGTGTTGAGCGGCGCAATCTCCTGAAGGCGTACGGTGCTGAACTGGTGCTGACGGAAGGTGCCAAAGGCATGAAGGGTGCCATTGCCAAGGCACAGGAACTGGCTGAAAGCACGCCGAACAGTTTTGTCCCCAGTCAGTTTACCAATCCTGTCAATCCTGCCATCCATCGCAGCACCACAGGACCGGAAATCTGGAACGATACCGACGGTCTGGTAGATATTTTCGTAGCCGGCGTCGGCACAGGCGGTACTGTGACCGGCGTGGGAGAGTATCTCAAGTCAAAGAATCCGAATATAAAAGTCGTTGCTGTGGAGCCTTTTGACTCCCCTGTCCTGTCCAAAGGGACGGCTGGTCCCCATAAGATTCAGGGCATCGGTGCCGGCTTTGTTCCGGACACGCTGAACACCGCGATCTATGATGAGATTATTCCTGTGAAAAACGAGGATGCCTTTGAAACCGGACGCCTTCTGGCCCGCAAGGAGGGACTCTTGGTGGGCATTTCTTCCGGTGCTGCCCTCTGGGCCGCAACTGAACTGGCTAAGCGGATCGAAAACAAGGGAAAAAGGATTGTAGTAATTCTTCCCGATACCGGCGAACGTTATCTTTCCACCCCCATGTTCGCAAACTGACCCCGGGGAAAAACACCCATGATCCTGCCACCCTAGGTGCTGTTTCCTCTGGAAGCCCCTTTAAAATCCGTATCAGCCGACAGCTGAGAGGCAATCTGACTTGAACAGCTCTGGGGAATATGGATGGTACCAGCTTGATTCCCTTCTGCCACAACAAGATATTTTTAAGAAAGACGAGCGGCAAATTCTGTCTCATGGTCAGACAGAATTTTGCCGCTCTTACTCTTACTCTTACTCTTACTCTTATCGCTATTTTACTCTTTCCTTTCCGCAGCTTTTTGTAAGCACAATTTTTCGGGGTCATAACAGATATCGAAAATCAGGGAAATCACACTTGACTCCAATTATTTTTTAATATATAATATGATTAGCGTGCCAAAAGCCGATTTTGAAAGAGACTTATGGACACAACAAACTGTACAAATAGTCAATATCGAACTATAAAACAAAAAATTTCCATATATCTGGAAATTATCGAGCATATTCTGCCTATTT
>CAZGAM010000273.1:0-1982 GCA_964523685.1 uncultured Oscillospiraceae bacterium
TGATCTATTACGGAGTGAGAGGGATAGAAGATTACTCGGATAACATATATGTCAAATGCCTGATGGAGAACATAACTCCGGTCATTGATAAGAACTACGAGAAGTATTGCAGATATAAATCGAACGATACGCACCGTAAGAGTTTTAATATCGATGATCATAGTGTAATGACTCCGGAGGATATGCAGTATGTTATGAGCGAGATCATAATGGGAGATAAGGAGTGAGCATAAGATGCCAAAGATTCATGATGGTTTTTTCGTATATAAAGAGTACATCCTTAACCCGCTTAAATATATGTCAACTACACAATTTGAGAAATATGCCGCGGCCCTGCTGCTTTACGGTATATGTGAAACACGGATTGAGATTGACCCTTTCTCCGCAGCCCTGTTAGAACAGGTTATTGCGGATATAGAATCATGCAACAGAAAATACCAAAGAGCAAAATACAACGGGAAAAAGGGAGGTCGTAAACATGTGGTGAGTACAGAAATGATCGTTCATGCCGTCACGGAGTGCCATATCACTACACAAGCGGATCTGGCAGATCATTTTGGCTGTTCCGTGCGGACGATTCAGCGTCGGATATCGAAAAAGGAAATTGACAGGATACTTCACTTACAGGCATGTCGTAAATACGGCACACAATGAGTATCCAGTCCTTCGCGAACCGGAGGGCCGCGCAATAAAGACAATAATTATAAGTATTTATAAGGTTTTGTCATTTGGCGGCGGTTTTCCTCCCGTTCCGATATTCCTTGCCGGGAATCGAAAGGGTAAAAAGTACAGAGATACCCTTTTTCTGATGATATTATCATTACATGATAATATCATTATAACAAGATTTTATCTCTGTACTTTTTAACTCGGTCAAACCGATAGATTCCCAATGGATAAGTGTACGAATAACTATACTTTTCCGGACACTTATTTGAAAAGTCAACCTTACTTTTACAAAGAGATTTTCCGGTTCTGTTTCCTGTTGAGAAAAACTTTTTTGGGAGATTAACAAATATTTGTAATTGAGGGCTTTACTTTTCAAAGAGACTGTGGTGAAATATCAGTCCACAAGGAGGTTATCAAGATGCCTGTTTTAACAAATAGGAATTTTATGAATGATACCAGAACCTACGGATATATCCGGGTTTCTACAAAGTACCAGAACGAAGACCGTCAGAAGCAGGCGATCTTGAAAGATGGCGTTCTGGAGAGAGACATTTACACGGATAAAATCTCCGGCAAGGACTTCGACCGGCCGGAATACCGCAGGATGAAAGAAAATCTGCGGCCGGGAGACAGGATCGTAATCCTGGACTTAGACCGTCTGGGAAGGAATTATGAGGAAATGGCAAAAGAATGGAGAGAATTGACTCACGAGAGAGAATGTGACATTATCGTGATCAATTATCCCCTGTTAAGCACCGTACAAGACAAAGATTCGTTAGACAAGAGATTTCTGGCGGACATGATATTTCAACTCCTGTCCTACGTTGCTGAAAAAGAACGGGAGGAGATCAAGGCCAGACAGCAGGAAGGTATCCGTGCCGCCAAGGCCAGAGGTGCTTCTTTCGGCAGGCCGAGGATAAAGAAGCCGGCTGATTTTGAATCCGTTTATCTAAGGGTGCGGAATGGTGAGATCACCAACCGGGAAGCCCAGCATCTTTTAGGCTTGAAGCCGAACACGTATTATAATTTTATCAATGAGAGAGGGAGTGATGACAATGAGGAAAGACCGTGAATCCAATCAACTTAGGACTTACCGTGTTCAGGATATCCAGAAGATTCTGGATATCTCCCGGACAGCCGCTTATAAACTGGTCAAATCCGGCAGTTTCCGAGTGGTACACATTGGAACCGCGATAAGGGTTCCGAGGGATTCTTTTGACAGTTGGTTACTCGACGGTAAATCTGATGATCCCGGACAAGGAGGGCATTAAAAATGGCATCCCTACGGAAGAAAAGCAACGGGAAAGGATACA
>CAZGAM010000274.1:0-1976 GCA_964523685.1 uncultured Oscillospiraceae bacterium
GATCCTCCTCCGCCGGCGGCGGAAGAACATCTCCCTCCTACGGCACAGGTGGGGTCTCTCCTGCCAGGTCATCGCTGGCCAGAACCACTCCTTCCCCCAGTGATAAGAATATGGTCAAGACAAGCAAAAAAGCCAGCGTTCGTTTCAAAACAGCCATCTTTTTCCTCCATCTTTTCAGCTCATCAAAAATCAATACATAATTGTGTTCACTATATCATGAAGGGGGAGAATTAAGCAAGTAATTTCTGAAATCTTTTGTTTCTAATTTGTAAATATTTTTGGCTATTTTGCAACTTGTTTATCAATAATTGACATAAGCTTATCTTTTCTATCCATTTCTGGAATCCTTGCCATTTCTCTTATGTCACTTCAGAATAAAAAACCTGCCGCAGTCCATGCGGCAGGCAAACAATCAGACAAGTCTCAGAGAATGCGCACCCTGCGCACATGGGGAACCGCCTCAATCCGCGCAAGCAGCTCCTGGGGAATTACATTGCCCAAATCGATGACCGTATAGGCCACTTCTCCCCGGGCCCGGTTCTGCATATGCGCCACGTTGATGTTCGCTTCCCCGATGATGTCCAGAAAACTGTTGAGCATACGGGGCACATTGTCGTGAATGGCGCAAAGGCGGCTCACGCCGGCCCGCTCCAGGGACAGAGCCGGCATATTGACGGAATTGCGGATATTGCCGTTGAGAATATAATCCACCAGTTCCTGCGCCGCCATCACGGCGCATTTTTCTTCGCTCTCCGGGGTAGAGGCGCCTAAATGGGGGAAAGCCACTACATGCTTCGCGCCTGCCAGCTTGGGGGAAGGAAAATCGGTGACATAGCGCGCTATTTTCCCGGTAGCCAGAGCGGCCAGGAGCGCGTCCTCATCCACCAGACCGCCTCTGGCCAGGTTAATGATCCGAACGCCGTCTTTCATCTGCTCAAAGGCGCCGGCGTTGAGTGTATGGCGGGTCTGCTCATTTTCGTGGATCTGAATGAGAATATAATCGCAGACACGATAGAGGCTTGACAGATCTTTTGCCTGCTCCACATCGCTGTGAATGTGCCAGGCCGCCTCGACAGACAGGTAAGGGTCATACCCCATTACTTTCATACCAAGGTTGAGCGCCGTTTTGGCGATTCTTCCCCCGATCGCGCCCAGGCCGATGACTCCCAGCGTCTTGCCCCGGATCTCCGGTCCCACATAGGCTTTTTTGCCGGCCTCTACGGCTTCTCCTATATCTTCCCGGCCCGCCAGTGATTTGACCCAGATAGCCCCTTCCAGCAGGTCTCGGGAGGCCATGACCAGGGAGCACAGGGCCAGCTCCACGACCGCCTGGGCGTTGGCTCCCGCGGTATTGAACACCACAATTCCCTGCTGGGTGCAGCGATCCACCGGAACATTATCCGTTCCAACCCCGGCGCGGGCAATGGCCAGGAGCCTGTCTCCAAACGCCATATCGTGGATTTTCGCAGAACGAATCAGAAGGCCGTCCGGATTTTCCGCCTCGTTATTCATCATCAGGCCCGCGGCGCTGAGGACATTCAACCCCTGCCGGGCGATGTTGTTCATTGTTTTAATTTCATACATGATGTTCGACCTCAAACTGTTTCATAAAATCCGCCAGAGCCAGCACGCCCTCCATGGGCTGGGCATTGTACAGTGAGGCGCGCAGTCCGCCCACGCTTCGGTGCCCTTTCAGATTCATCAGACCTTTTTCCTGCGCCTGCTTGGCGAACTGGGCATCTAAATCCGCATCGCCGGTGCGGAACGTCACATTCATGTCGCTGCGGCTCTCCCGCCGGGCACAGCCCTGGTAGAGGGAGCTGTTGTCAATGATATCATAAATGATTTTGGCCTTGGCCTTTTTGATTTCTTCCATGCCGGCTGGGCCGCCCTGGCTTTCCAGCCAGTCCAGCACCAGGCCCAGCATATAGATGCACCAGCAGGGCGGCGTGTTGTACATGCTGTCTTTTGCAATC
>CAZGAM010000275.1:0-1958 GCA_964523685.1 uncultured Oscillospiraceae bacterium
ACGTGAAGGTTTTCACAACAACATCGGAGGAATATGCAGACTGCTTCGGTTTTACGCAGCAGGAGGTAGACGCCGCCCTGGAGGAATATGGATTCGTCAGGAAAAGAGCCGAAGTCAAAAAGATGTACGATGGATTCACGTTCGGCAAACAGAAGAATATCTATAATCCCTGGTCCATTACCAACTTTCTGTTTGCGGGAAAAGTGGAAAACTACTGGGTCAATACCAGTGCAAACACGGTGGTGGGGAATCTGATCCGTCAGGGCAGCCTGGAGATCAAAGACGATTTTGCAACCCTCCTGGCGGGAAAGCCCATCGAAAGAACCGTCGAGGAAGAAGTCACCTTCAACCAGTTGGATCAAAGGAACGATGCTGTATGGGGTTTTCTTCTGGCCTCCGGGTATCTCAAGGTTGACCGTGTCAGAAAGGATAAAACTACCGGGCAAAAACTTTACCGGCTGGCCCTGACAAACGGGGAAGTGCAGGAGATGTTTCATAACATTATCTGGGGTTGGTTCACAGCCGGTGGCAGCACTGCGAATGAGTTTGTCGATGCTTTGTTGCGGGATGATCTGGACGCGATGAACGAGAACATGCGTGAACTGACAGAGAGCATGATCAGTTCTTTCGATGTGCCTGGAAAATCGAAGAAAACAGAGAGACAGCCGGAGATGTTTTACCACGCGTTTGTGCTTGGTCTTGTATCCCATCTGCAGGGGCGGTTTGTAATTGAGAGCAACCGGGAAAGCGGTGATGGGCGCTATGACCTGCAGATGATGCCGAGAAGGCCCAAAGAGGACCACCCAATTCTCATGGAGTTCAAGGTGCGGGACAGGAAGAGGGAAAAGAGCCTTTCCCAGACGGTGCAACGAGCACTGAAACAGATAGAGGAGAAAAACTATGGGCAGGATCTTCTCTCCCGCGGCTTTACCAAGGAACAGATCCGCCAATATGGCTTTGCCTTTGATGGGAAAAAAGTGCTTATCGGAAGCTGAATGGAGCTGGTAAAAAACGAGCCGGTACGAGTCACTTTCCTGTCTTCTCAACGAGAAGCAAAGGACATGGATTCTAGTGAAAATTACTCTACTAAGACCGCTGAAATGTGTGATTGTTGCGGTTGAATCAGAATTTGGAGCGGCCATAGGTGTACGGCATGATCCTGTGTTTGTGTTTTGTTGACCTCGATTGGACCTGTCTGCCTCTATTTTTCGCGTGGTTATACTTTCGTTAGATAATCTGGCATCTTCGGTTATTCCATGGATGTGGGGGGTAACAATGATACATTCTACAGCGCTAGTAACACCACGGTCTGTAAGCTGTACAATTTGAAATTGTCTTGAATAGCGGCATTCAGTTCAAAAATGGCAACTAACTGCGTGAGACACCATAACACATCATATAGAAGGGAGTGGGGCAGATGGCCAGACAAGTAACCCGTGGAGAAGGTTCCTTTGAAACGCTTCGGGAGAATAATTCATTCTATATTGACAAAACGGACTTTATTCGCCAGTGGTGGGACAGTGGCACCAAGGTGACAGCCGTCATGCGCCCACGCCGCTTTGGCAAAACACTGACTATGGACATGGTGAAGTGTTTTTTCTCGAAGAAATATGAAGGCCGGAGCGATCTCTTTGAAGGCTTGAGCATCTGGGAAGACGAGCGCTTCCGGCAGCTCCAGGGCACTTACCCGGTTCTGCTCTTAAGCTTTGCAGAAGTGAAGTTTGAAACCTTTGCAGAAGCCAGAAGAAGCATTTGCATGCTTATTAAAGACTTGTACGAAATGAACCGTTTTCTACTGAATGAAAACCTGCTGTCGGATGATGAAAAAGCTCAGTTCAAGATGGTTGGCACAGACATGTCTAATGAAGCTGCAGCAAGGTCACTTTTCTATCTCATGCAATATCTATCCCGTTATTATGGAAAAAAGGTAATCATGCTGCTCGATGAATATGATACAC
>CAZGAM010000276.1:0-1904 GCA_964523685.1 uncultured Oscillospiraceae bacterium
GGTCTTTTTTCCCTTCTCCTTGTTCCATCGGAACTGTTTATTCCCATACCGTTTTCTGCAGGTTCTTACAAAGCCATTGGCATCATAATAGGGTGTGCAGAGATAGGTAATACCGCTGCTATCCTGCTCTGTGGACAGATGAAAATTATCCTGTAAAAAACTTTCCGGCAGGTTCTTTTCCGCAGCATACTGAGCGAGAGAATAGGAAGATTTGCTGTTGTCCTTCCTGCGTACTTTGCCTTCATCTGCAGTATTCTGAACGTGATACTTTGCAAGAATCTGTTTGTATGCTTCCTTCGTGTCAATGCCATTTATCTTTGCCCAAAAACTTACGAAATTGCCTCCTTCCCCTTCTCGGTGACAATACCAGACACCGGTTTTCAGATTGGCACTGAAACTTGCTGTATGATCCTCATGGAACGGGCATAATCCAGTAAGTTCATCACCGGAGGTTTTCGCATTTTCTATGATGGCCGAGTACTCAGCCTCATAGTTCACGACTTGGTCGAGGTCGATCTTTCGGCCTTCCACATTTCTTCTCCTTTCCGATTAGTGTAAAATTACACCCTGGAACATTGCATGGATATCCATGCAATCTATCGTTCCAGAGCGCAATCTTCCAGCGGAGTTCCCAAAAGGAACTTCTTATCTCGTCTTATTTTTCCACATCAAGTTCTGCCCTGCCGTGATGCAGGTATCTATTATGATCTGGTACCTCCTTAAGCACTGAATTTTTCTCTATCTCTTTGTCTACAAAATCTTGGCTCTTGAACCAGGCGTTAAAACTGAAATGCTCTTCGCCATCTTTTAACTGGCTCCGCACTTCGTCTTCTTTCTGTTTTCTTATGGCTTTGCGTTCCATCTGCAGTGCATTCGGATCCACATCCACCGACTGCTTTTCTGCTTCCACATACTGTCTCATGGCGTCGTCAAACGCGGAAGAAAACTGTTTCTCCCGTTGATTCAGATAGGTCCTCGTGTCTTCCAATTCAGCGATGTTTTTGTTCATCGCTGCCATTGGCTTATCCTTGGGACAATGCATTGCCTCCAACCTCATGGACTTTTCGGAGAGCAACTCCTGCAGGTCTTCTGTATTTTTTGCAAGCTGTGCAGACAATTCTTTTTTCCTGCCAAACTTTAACACAGATGTCGCCGAAATCTCTTCGATGAGTTTTTTCCTTTCAGTCTTCTTGTCCTGAATCTGTTCCACCAGGACTTTATAGTTCTTCAAATCCTCCTTCCATTTCTCTATTGTTGCATCAACTTTTCTCCGCCTGCTGACTGTGTTTATAATCTTATATCGCAGGATGAGCAAACTTGCCCGCAGAGATTCCAGGAGTTCTGCCAATGCCGGAACCGTCTGCTTGACAGCCTGCATCAGTTTCTGAAGTTCTTCTTTCAGCCGACGAATCAACGCATTGTTTTCCTTGATCTGCCTGTTCAACTCGCACCGATCTGAGACAATGCCTGCTGCCTCCATAGCCCGGGCTTTTACCCCCTCATGAATCGTGGGTATTTCATCCATGCCGCGCTCAGCAAAACTTCGGTGGTCGATGCGTTCGTCAATCCCTCTCAGAGCCAGGTTTTTGTTCACCACATCGGCCCACTGAGCCCGCCATGATATAAGGCTTTCCTCGCTGTTCCATCTCTCTGTGATTGGATTTTGCCTGCCAAACCTAGTAGCTTTCGGAGCCTTGGATGCACGCTCATAGGCGTGGCTTTCTCCTTCCGTGGGAGTCATATAAACTTTCTTGCCATCGACTTTATACTGGTACTGTTTCTCCCAACCCTCGCCTTTGGCCTTTTTAAACTCGTCGGCAGTAAAGCCCCTTTCCTCTCCATCCTTTTTGCAGAGATACTCAATTTTCGTCTTGTACTGCCACTGTCCCTTTTCATCCAGAGGA
>CAZGAM010000277.1:0-1897 GCA_964523685.1 uncultured Oscillospiraceae bacterium
CCAGGGTAAGAGCCGTCCTCCGCCGGTATGTCCGGGGAGCTGAGGGGATGAAAACAAATATTCTCTCAGTAGGCGGTATCGAAATGGACGACGAAACGAAAATTGTCACCGTGGAGGGGGAAATAATAACCATTACGCCGAAAGAATATGATATTTTGAAACTATTTCTGGAGAACCCGGGAAAGGTTTTCTCCAGCCGGGAGATCTATCAGCTCGTATGGCAGGATACCCCCATCGGCGCTGAGGGCACAGTGGCAGTGCATATTCGTCATCTGCGGGAAAAAGTGGAAATTAACCCTTCTGAACCCCGATATCTGAAGGTCATCTGGGGAAAAGGCTACAAATTGGAGGGAAGCCGTGAAAAAACTGATGCATAAAACATGGTTTCGCCTGATGGTGCTTCTATGCTATTGTGCCCTACTTATTCTAGCGGTGGTCAGTTTGAAACTGTATCAGTTTGCTTCGAACGATGGCTGGTACGAGACGGGAGAGAACTTGTCCTTTGCAAAAAGCAGGATGTGCATCAACTATGTAGGAGACTGCCTGGAATTTGTTCGAGGCAATATTCTCTGGCAGCAGGACCCTACCATAGAAAGTCTGGGCAGTTATGGGGGAGAAGCCTTTTCATACCGGATCAAGGAAAGGCAAACCGGAGTGATTACCGCTGATACAACTACGGATCAGTCTGAGTATGTATCCAGCATATCCAATATACTGATCTCTTCTTTGGCTGAACCAGACAATCCGGAGGAGGGATTAAAAACGCCAGCACAGAGTACGGACCCGAAGGAGGACACGGTTCGGATTGTGTTGGAGAACGAGATCACGGGCAGCACAAAGGCCTATGCTATAGAGGGATATGTTAACATTCCGGTAGAACCCTATAATGGCTGCTACAGGGAATATACGCTCTTTCAGCATCTGTATCCTTTGAGAGATTTTTTTATGCCTGCTCTGCTGCTTTCCGCTGTTCTGGCCATCCTTGCCCTTCTCTTCACAATTTTTGCAGAGGTAAATGAGGGGAAACAGGGAAATAAGACCTTGGTGGGGCATATTCCCGTTGATGCAGTGATCCTGCTCTTCCCGGTTATTCGGTTCTCCGTAGTGAATTTATTCGACACTATATTCTATGATCCCAATGTGTCTGCTGTGCTGAGTTTGATGGGAATTTTCATTCACAGAACTTTGGGAATTATCTTTTTTTGGTGCCTGTTTGGTCTTGTGATGGCGATTGTCAGCAATCAGATTACGACCCATTCTTTGAAAGAAAACCTGCTGATAATTCAGATCATGCATCACATACCAACTTATATTTTAATCCCAGGTCTTGTGCTGCTGCATATCCTGGATTTTGTTGTTCTGGCCTATTTTGGCACTTTTGCTGTAACCAGAGCTGTATCTATCTTTCTGATAGATGTTGATCTTGTGCTGCTGCCATGTCTCTTCGTCTATTTCCGAGATGAGAAGGTTGTGCTGTCATCCGCAAGGGCTCTTGCTTCCGGGAATCTGACCTACAAAGTGAATGCCGTGAAACTTCACAGACCGTGGAACACCATAGGGGAGTATTTGAATCAGATTGGCGATGGAATGACCCTGGCAGTGGAAGAAAAAATGCGAAGCGAACACATGAAAACAGAGCTGATCACCAATGTGAGTCACGATTTAAAGACACCGTTAACCAGCATCATTAGTTACATTGCTCTACTGAAAAATGAAAAACTGCCAGCAGAGACCCAAAAAGAATATTTGGATGTTCTGGAGAGGCAGGGAGCTAAGCTGAAAAAGCTTACAGAAGATGTAATAGAGGCATCGAAGGCAGCAAGCAAAGCCATCAAGGTAAACGTCGAGCGTCTGGATTTGCGGGAACTGCTGGAACAGTCGGTGGGAGAATACAGCG
>CAZGAM010000278.1:0-1879 GCA_964523685.1 uncultured Oscillospiraceae bacterium
GAGTCAATGTATGCAAAGCTGTTCAGGACATGATAGACGATGCTTGCAAAGAGGCAAACGATCGCCTTGAACAGGCGAATGATCGCCTTGAACAGGCGAACGATCGCCTTGAACAAGCGAACGATCGCCTTGAACAAGCGAACCAGAATATGCGAGATTCTGCAGGAAGGTTGTTGAATATGGGCTTAACACCAGAGCAGGTGGCAGTGGCACTGAATTTTTCAGTAGAAGATGTCCGCAGCTTAAGGTAAAGCCAACGAATAGAACACGTAATCGCGGTACTCAAAGTGTGCACAGCTGATTTGTTTGTGCATAGACCATGGGTACCGCATTTTCCATTATAGGTGCCCTCTATTTTCCCGGGGCTTCGACAGTTTTGTCTTCCTAATTTACCTGAATTCTGGAACGAAATAGCCCCAACCTTAGCCTACACTGCGAATATGCATACATCTCAAGTTGAACGTCTGATCCGGGAAAAGGAGCAATTATTTGATAGCTTGAAACTCAAGGCCCACAACACCTATGAAAAAGGCAGAGGAAGAAGAGGACCATTCCGCTTAATGGATGAGTCAAAATCGTGCGACTGAGCTGAGCCGCTAATGCCGGATTGCATCTTTCATAAACAATTAGAAAATCTGCAGAATCTGAAAAACACGGATTCGGTGGATGGTCAACTCTAGGCAATTTCAGCTTTCCTTGATCTGGTCATAAAATAACAGTCTACCGTCATTATTTACGTGTGATGTGGTGGTAACAGCCCATCATCCGGTATTCATGTATATACACGATGTAGAGAAGACAGGGGCTTTGACTGCGTTCGAACCTTTGTTCCTGTCGAGGATTTTGGACCAACCGACGTCTTGACAGGAAAAATGCAGTCTGGAATTTCGACCGGCAGGGACGAAGGCTGTAATTTTAAAGAATAGGAGGCCAACATTGTTATTGGGTCTGGCAAGTAAGTATGTTGCTCTTTACGGAACTTGCCGGATACGATGTTCTGTCCCGTGGATCCCAGCACACAGACGGTGGGATTCATGCAGCGAAAGGTCTACTATGCGTAGCTCACGAGGAAGTGCTCCAGGATGTTTCAGGCAGCAAACAAAAGGGCAGTCAAATCTCGGCCGGAGAGGACCTGCCAAGGATGGTCGCCATACCCAATTCGGCAGCATCACTGTGGAAGGAATAGGATCCCGTCATCCTTTCGCAATTGGCTCCCCTGCCGAGCGTGCCCTTGCGAGGAAAGTCAGCTTCCAATAAGCCCTTTTTTCCCATCAAAGGCAAAGCCGTATTGGCGGATCTGCTCCTTGGTAAAGCCGCGGGAGACAAGATCCTCTACGTAGTTTTTCTCTTCTATCTGTTTCAGGGCTCTTTGTACCGTCTGGGAAAGGCTCTTTTCCCTCTTCTTGTCCCGTACCTTGAACTCTATGAGTATTGGATGGTCCTCTTTGGGCCTTCTCGGCGTCATCTGCAGGTCATAGCGCCCATCGCCGCTTTCCCGGTTGCTGTTTATCACAAAACGGTTCCGCAGAAAGGCCACGAGGCCCAGCACAAACGCATGGTAAAACATCTCCGGCTGTCTCTCTGTTTTCTTCGATTTTCCAGGCACATCAAAAGAACTGATCATGCTCTCTGTCAGTTCACGCATGTTCCTGTTCATCGCGTCCAGATCATCCCGCAGCAAAGCTCCGACAAACTCTTTCGCATATTTGTCCTCGTCTTTAAACCAATTCATGATGAGGTTTTGAAACATCTCCTGGACTTCCCCGTTGGTCAGGGCCAGCCGGTAAAGTTTTTGCCCGGTGGTTTTATCCTTTCTGACATGGCCAACCTTGAGATACCCGGAGGCCAGAAGGAATCCCCATACAGCATCGTTCCTTTG
>CAZGAM010000279.1:0-1872 GCA_964523685.1 uncultured Oscillospiraceae bacterium
CCGTACCTGGCGGGGTCTTCTGAGGGGAAGCGACTCCGGAAAGCGACAGGCTCCCCCATCCGGGCACAGGGCTATCCGCCCTGGCGGGAAAGAGTAAGGAGGGAAGGTCCTGGTACCGGGACGGGCGGCACGGCAGCGGACAGGACAGGGCCTTTTATCCTTTGGGAAACCAAAAACTTTCGTTTTCGAAAGAAAACAAGAGCAAAACGAAAAAACAGAAAAGGATGTTGACTTATCGGCAGGGCGAGCTTATACTGGGGAAAAAAGGGAGGGATTGCTTTGGCAAGCCGGATCAAGGCGCCGTTTTTTGAAATCGGGCCCAAATCGTACTTGTACGGCCAGGATGTGCTAGACCTGGCCATGGCAGCGGATGAGGCGTCGGCCAAGTATGCGGTGGACATACTTTTCACGACGCCGGTGGTGGAAATTGCCCGGGTGAAGGCGGCCACCCGCCATATTCACGTCTTCGCGCCCCATATGGATCCCCTGCGGCCGGGCCGGGGGCTTGCGGATATTCTGCCGGAGTCTCTGGTTGCGGCGGGAGCGGAAGGGGTTATGCTCAACCACTGCGAGAAGCCCCTCACGCTGTCGGTGCTGAGGGAAACCATCCAGCGGGCGAAGGAAGTGGGTCTATTGACCATAGTCTGTTCCGATTCGGCGGTGGAGGCTTCCATGATCGCCAGGCTGAAACCGGATATTCTGGTGGTAGAACCGTCTGAGCTGATTGGTACAGGGATCAGCAGCGGGCCGGCCTATGTCCAGGCGGCCTTTCAGGCGGTCAAAGAGGTAGATCCGGAGATTTTGGTTCTGACGGCAGCCGGCATAGCCAACGGGCAGGATGTGTACGATATGATTTTTGCCGGCGCGGACGCCACCGGCTCTTCCTCGGGGATTGCCAAAGCGGAAAATCGTTCCGCCATGGTGGAGGAGATGATCTGCGCCGTCCGCCGTGCGTGGGATGACCGGCACGCGATGCCCTGAGCCCTTTTTTGGAAAATCCAATCGGACAGGAGAAGAAAATGGAATTTAAAGTTTATCAGAAGGAACTGGAACTGCAGTCCCGGGGATGGATCCCCACCTTTCACGATGTATCGAAAGAGGTGGTGGAAATTGTAAAGGCTTCCGGGGTGAAAAATGGAACCGTCTGTATTGCTTCCCACCACACTACCTGCTCTGTGATGATTCAGGAGTGCTCCCATGATATAGACTCTTTTGACCTGGAGTATCTTCAGCATGATTTGCTGGATATCATGAGAAAGCTGATCCCGGACTTTAAGGAAGAGCACCAGTATCGCCACCCCGGCCCGATCCACTCCCAGTTCGGCCGGTATGTCAACGAGCCCGGGGACTTCACCAGTATGAATACAGACGGCCACCTGCGGTCCGTCCTCTTTGGCCGCAGTGAGACGATGACCATAAAAGACGGGGTGCTGGATGGCGGGGAATTTGCCCATATTTATTTTGTAGACTGGGATCAGGTGCGTGCCCGCCGCCGTCAGCTCAATGTGACGGTTATGGGGACCACCGAAGACGTGGAGGACCGCAAGTGGAATAACGGTGAGGTAATTAATACGCTCAGGAAGTTTACCGACGAGGAGAAGGCTTTTGACCCCCACTATACCCTGCAGCAGAACAGATAGTTGTCATGGCGTGGACCGGGGCGGTTCGAGGGAGCAGCCCTTTATTGCGGAGGAAACCGGAAACCATTTGCGGAGGAAACCGGAAACCATGTGAGCGTGCTTCTTTTGCCGTGAAACCAGTAAAATGCAGCCGCCGGGAACGCGGTAGGGGAAACGATTTGGTTGGGTTCACGGGTCATCATGACCTGGCGGCTTAACCAAGCGGCTCCAGAAATCCGGAGCGAGAACATGG
>CAZGAM010000280.1:0-1862 GCA_964523685.1 uncultured Oscillospiraceae bacterium
GTATGTTTACAAGGTGCCCTCTTACGAACAGGGAAGCGCCGCAAAATATGACGCCTGCCGATAACAGCAAATACCCTGGATCGGCTGATCCAGGGTATTACGCTTTTCTGTGCCCGACGCAAGAGCCGTGCTGGATTGCTTTTTGCTGTATGCAGAGCAGGGAATACGGGGCAAGAGGGATGAGCTCAAATGAGAATATTCTCTTTCTTTGCCTCGAACTGCAGTTCATCCCGGAAAGCAGGGTGCGCTATGGCGATTAAAGCCTTTGTGCGTTCGCTGAGCGTTTTCCCGCGTAATTTTGCCAAACCGTATTCTGTGACGATATAGTCTACATCGTTTTTACTGGTACTGATTTGCGCACCGGGTGTCAAGGTGGGCTTAATGCGGCTGACAGTGCCGTTTATGGCAGTGGAGGAGAAGGCAATAAAGCTTTTTCCCCCGGGAGACTGTATGGCTCCGCGCACGAAGTCAGATTGTCCGCCGGTACCGGAGATGTGCTTTGTTCCAATGGATTCGGCACAGACCTGGCCATAAAAATCGACTTCCAAGGCGGCATTAATAGACATAAAATTTGGATGCTGGCAGATGACAGCTGGGTTATTCACATATTCTACGGAGAGCATATCCACCATGGGATTGTCATCCAGATAGTCGTAAATCCGTTGAGAACCAAAGGCAAAAGCGCAGACGGTTTTCCCTGTGTGGATAGGCTTGGTACTATTGTCTACGGCGCCGCACTCAACGAGGGCTGCCATGCTGTCTGTGAACATCTCCGTGTGGATACCCAGGTGGTGTTTTTCTTTCAGCGCGATGCCTACCGCATCGGGGATAGCACCGATACCAAGCTGAAGGGTGGCTCCATTCGGAATCTCCTCGGCTATATAACCGCCGATTTTGGCGCTTACCTCGTCAATTTGAGAAGGAGGCAGACTTCGAAGAGGCTCATTGTTCTCCCACAGAGCGGATACCTGGGAGATATGAATTTGCGGGGCGCTGGGAACCCTGGGCATATAGGAATTCACTTCCAAAAGGATGATTTCTGCCGAGGCAAGCAGCGCGGGAGTAATCGAGCCGTCACAGCCGGTGCTGAAATAGCCATGCTTATCCATAGGGGACACGACAGCTGTCAAAATTTTTGGCTTGACATAATCACGGAATATGCCGGGCATATCCCGATAATAGGCGGGCATTACATCGGCATATCCGCTGTTAATGGCTTTCCGCGCCGGGCCCTGTGAGAACCAGGATACTCCGTGATATTTGCCTGCAAACTCAGGACGATAGAAGGGGAAGGCCTGCGTATCCAGAAGCGTGTGCTGGGTAATATTTTCCAGCTTTCCGCCCTGAATTGCCTTTCCGATTGTCTCGTACAGAAGGGACGAATGGGCCAGACCAATATCAGAAGCGCAGACGTCACCGGAATGGAGGAAGGTTTCTACCGCCTGTTCTGGTGTCATTCGTTTGCGTTCATAAAGTTCTTTGATATTTTCCATGATCAACGTTGTCTCCTAAGACGCAGGAAGAGGACATTGAAATCCCAGCCCGGCTGTGCACTTCAGACGGGGCATGCAGTGCGTTGTCTTATGTGTACAAAAGCGCAGGCTGGGAATACATGCTTTTTTCTTGCGTACTGAATTTTGAGCAGCCTGGATGGCTGATTTATTGCGCGGTCCAGCCGCCGTCCACAGAATAAACGGATCCGGTCACAAAAGAGGACTCATCCGACGCTAAATACAAAACGGTGCTGGCAATTTCACGGGCATCTGCATATCGGCGCATCGGTGTTTTGGAGAAGATATGTGTGCGCACGTTTTCCGTGTTCAGTTCCTTCTCATTGATAGCCGTTACTACATAGCCGGGAG
>CAZGAM010000281.1:0-1862 GCA_964523685.1 uncultured Oscillospiraceae bacterium
AAACATTATTAAAGAAGCGAGGAGGTGAATAGGCTCTCCTCCCACCCCTTAAAAGGAGTGGGTTTCTGAGCCAGGCAGCTTTATGAAATGGGTAAATGAGCGGGCAAAAGAATTGAAGCAGGGCGCGATCCGCGCCATGTTTGACAAGGCGAATACCATGACCGGCGTGATCAGCATGGGGATCGGGGAGCCGGATATGGCAACGCCTTCTCTGGTTCGGGAGGCATGTAAAGAGGCGCGGGACAAAGGGATGACCCACTATACCCCCAACGCGGGACTTCCACTGCTCCGTCAGGCGATAGCCGAAAAGTCCTATCTTCGGGACCTGCACTATGATCCGGGCTCGGAGATCATTGTCACGATAGGTGGCATGGGGGCGCTGTCTCTCACCTTCCTGGTGATCCTGGACGCGGGAGATGAGGTCCTGATCCAGGATCCGCAGTGGCTGAACTATGCGGCCCAGGTCCGGTACTGCGGGGGCGTACCGGTTCGGGTCCCCACCGATCTGGCGCACAATTTTGAGATGCAACCGGAGGTAATAGAGCCTCTTATTACACCCCGGACCAAGGTCCTGATGATCAACTCCCCCAACAATCCAACAGGCAATGTGATGACTCGTGCCACGATGGAGAAGATCGCGGAGATTGCGGAACAGCATGATTTACTGGTCGTGACTGACGAGGTATACAATACTCTGCTCTATGGGGACGAGCCCTACACATCTTTTGCGGCGCTGCCGGATATGAAGGAGCGGACCGTGGTGGTGAACAGCTTCTCCAAAGCGTATGCCATGACAGGATGGCGGATTGGATATGTGGCGGCTCCTTCACACATTGTAGACCGGATGACGAAGTGCCAGGAGAATTTTAACGCCTGCGCCAATGCCCCCGGCCAATACGCCGCAGCTATAGCCCTGGACCATCCGGAACTGTGCGAGGAGCTGCGGGAGATTTTCGCAGACCGCAGGACGTTTCTTCTGGACGGCCTTTCGAAAATACCGGGGATGCAATGCAACAATCCCACCGGCGCCTTTTATGTCTTTCCGGGTATCTCTGGCTTTGGCCTTTCCAGTGAGGAATTTTGCAATCGTCTCCTGGATGAGGAAAAAGTCGTGTGCATCCCGGGAAGTGCCTTTGGCGCATGCGGGGAGGGGTTCATTCGCATCAGCTATACCAGCGGCAGGGACAGCCTGAGCGAGGCACTGGCCCGGCTGGCGCGGTTTTGTGACCGGCAGAAACCATAAAAGGGAAAGGCGGCTGACTGTCTGAAGGATTTCACCCCAGACAGCCAGCCGCTGTGGCAGGGAGATCCCTGCCCGTGGGACGTTTTCCTGCCCGATCCTCGGCAGGGCAGACGTGCGTGTTCCGTGTAAGCATCCAACAAAGGGGGCACCGCACAGTCCAGCCGGAATGCGGACATAAAATAGAGCGCGGTATTTACTGACCGGAAGAGGGTTCCTTCGGATGGATCCTGTTGCCTTTTCCCCCATAGGGTGAACTTGTAATTGATATAGAGGTCCGATTCAGGAATCGAAGAACCTATGTATTTCGCTTTGCATCTGGGAAGCGTCTGATAGGCGTCGCTATAGCAAGAAGCAGGAGCAAAAAAGACAAAATCATGTATCATCGCTGGAACAATAGGCACCGGACCCCGAATACGCAGAGATGGCCAGGTGTCAGATAATGTGTTATTTTAGGCATGCCGTTTGCAGGAATGGAATAGACGCGTCACCTATCATCAACATTATGCTGATCGTCCTATCCGGGATTTCTTTGGAACCTGCCGCTATTTTATACTCGATAGCATTAAAAATTAACATTTAAAGAATAGCGCCATTCATGCCGCATGCTGAGGCTGATACC
>CAZGAM010000282.1:0-1834 GCA_964523685.1 uncultured Oscillospiraceae bacterium
GAGTAACCTTTGCCGGGCTGTGCAAAAAATCGCGAATCAGCCCGGTTTTATCCACGTAGTAGTAATTTTGCGTTCTGATTTCTTCAAAATCTTCCACGCCAATGGGGAGCTTCTTTTTCTCTTCCAACTTGCTGCTCTCCTTCCTTTATTTTGATTATCTCATTTGTTTTGTACCCTTATTGTACCCCTATTATACCGCATAGTGGGTTATGGTTCAAGTGCTTTTCAAAAAGATTTAGGGCAATTGATCGATATTTTCTAACGTATACTCCCGGCTGCCAAGACCGATTTCCTCCGCATGTTCCAACGTATGCAGACCGTTTCTGGACTCAATACGCTTGACGAGGGAAGCGCCGTCGCCATTCTTTTGCTCATAAATCAGATCTACGCAGGCTTGGTCCAGGGCTACGGGATCGGATGACGCCAGAATCCCTATGTCGTGCATATCCGGCTCGGCGGGATTGCCGTCGCAGTCGCAGTCAACGGACAGACGATTCATCACATTCATGTAGGCAATCTGCCTGCCGCCTCCCAAATAGTCGGAAACGGACTTCCCCGCCTCCGCCATGGCCTCCAAGAAAGAATCCTGCTCTCCGCCCCAAGTGTTTGTCTTGCTGGTCCCTCCGCTGTGTATCCAGCTCTTTCCCTCACTGGATGCGAGACCAATGGAGATATTCTTTATCGCTCCGCCGAATCCTGCCATTGAATGACCTTTGAAATGGGAAAGCACAAGGTACGAATCATAATCTGCAAACGCCGCCCCGACATAGTTTTCTTCAAGTACAATACCGCCCTTGACAGGAATTGTCATAGAGCCATCCTCGTCAAGAATTTGAAAATCTGCGATGTCTGTAAATCCGTGATCTTCCGCCACCTGATAGTGCATGGCGGTTTCAGCGCGGGAGCCGCCATAGGCCGTGTTGCATTCCACAATGGTTCCATCCACAGCCTGCACTACATCCTGGATCAGTTCCGGCCGCAAATAATTGCTTGACGGCGGTTCCCCTGTGGAGAGTTTTACCGCCACTTTTCCCTCAGGCTTCCAGCCAAGAGCGTCATAAACATGGATCATGGCCTGCGCGCTGATGTCGGAGGTAAAATACACCTTGGAACTGTTTCCGTTCTCCAAGATCCCAGAACTGTTCTCCTTTTCCGTTTCAAGCAAAGCCGAGGCGTCCAACTGTTCCGGTAGCGGTTGCGAATCGGTACGGCTTTCAGCGGAAATCCCCTGGCTGCAACCGGTGAGCAGAAGCAGTGTGACAAGGAAGTACGTCAGCAGACAAATTGTCTTTCTTTTCATGGTTTCCCGTAAAGCAAGCTTATCCATAGGCAAATATAGCAGAATCCGTCTTTTCCGTACTCCCTGTTTTCACGTGTTCCCATATCAACTTCAGCGATGGGAAAATCTACTGCCCAGTTGGATTCTCATAATTTTGCCAGAATACCCCTTATTCTTAACAAGGGGAGAAATGCCGTTTCCTTTCTGAAATTGTGGTGAGGGGAATCGAGTACCCGCCTATCGCCGCAGTCGGGCGGCACCTGATTGCAGAAGAGCGCTGTCAGCCGCTCTGCCATGGCACATCACGTACCTGCTTCTGCCGGTATTCGTGTAAAGCAATAGGAAGAGCCTCGAAGAGGCATCTGTACCATCTGTACAATGCATTTTACATTGGTATACTGAAGATGCGGCCCGATAAACACCGCAGTACAAAAACAAAGCAGGATATTAGGCTGCGGCGAACCTGGATAGACAATGTCCACCCGTGTACAAGGATATGCACTGTATGCTGCCTATGTTTCGCAGAGGCTTTTGCTCAACGAACCAAATAGATCG
>CAZGAM010000283.1:0-1785 GCA_964523685.1 uncultured Oscillospiraceae bacterium
GCTGGGTTCAGAACGTCGTGAGACAGTTCGGTCCCTATCTGTTGCGGGCGCAGGAGATTTGAAGGGAGCTGTCCTTAGTACGAGAGGACCGGGATGGACAGACCTCTGGTGCACCAGTTGTCGTGCCAACGGCACAGCTGGGTAGCTATGTCTGGACGAGATAAACGCTGAAAGCATCTAAGCGTGAAGCTCCCCCTAAGATAAGATCTCCCATCCCTTTTGTGGAGTAAGGGTCGATGAAGACTACATCGTTGATAGGCCGGGGGTGTAAGCACAGTAATGTGTTCAGCCAACCGGTACTAATAACCCGAGGGCTTGTCCTATTCATTTTCGCAGACTCTTCCCTGCTCTCCTCTTTCATTGTTCAGTTTTCAGGGTGTATTCCTGAATCAGTTGGTGGTTATTACAGCGGGGGTCCACCCGTTCCCATTCCGAACACGGCAGTTAAGCCCGACTGTGCCGAAAATACTTGTCTGGAGACGGACTGGAAAGATAGGTCGCTGCCAACATAAACGCCCGGAGCTCCGGCTCCGGGCGCTTTTTACTATCTTCTACATGGATTTCCGGAAAGGAAGCAGGATGAGAGCCTACGATACAGCCATCTTTGATCTGGATGGCACCATTCTGGATACCCTGACAGACCTGCGGAGCAGTCTCAATTATGCCCTGGCCGGCTGCGGCTACCCGCAGAGAAGTCCGGAAGAGGTCCGCCGGTTCGTGGGAAACGGCGTGCGCAAGCTCATTGAGAGAGGCGCGCCTGCCGGAACGGACCCGGCGCAGCTGGATCGGCTCTATACGCTTTTCAACGAGCATTACAGCGTACACAGCCTGGACGCCACCCGCCCCTATCCCGGGATCCCGGAGCTGCTGCAAAATCTCCGCTCCGCCGGGGTTCAGCTGGCGGTGGTCTCCAATAAGGTGGACTATGCGGTCAAAACCCTGTGCAGCCGCTTCTATGCGGATCTTTTTGATGTGACGGTAGGGGAACTGCCGGGCATCGCCAAAAAGCCGGCTCCGGATCTGGTGAATCTGGTTCTGGAGAAACTGCACGCCGACCGCGCACACTCGGTGTACATCGGCGATACAGAGGTGGATATCCAGACCGCCCGCAATGCCGGCCTGGCGGAGATTCTGGTCCCCTGGGGATTCCGGGACAGGCAGGAGCTGGTGGACAGAGGCGCCCGGCGTCTGGCGGAGAGCCCGGAGGACGTCTACCGGATGATTGCCGGCCCGGCAGAATCTTAAGCCTCTTCCCCAGGGCAAGCTCTTGTGCTTCTCCCCCGCGCGTGTATAATATACCTTACAGATATCCCATCCCCGCAAGAGACGATTGGTCGCGAAAGGGTTCTCTATGCATACAGAAAAGCGGAAAAAAATCCAAAGCCCCGGCTGGTACACCCGGCTGATGGACCTGTACGGCCGCCATCAGGTGCTATTCCCTGCCGTACTGGCTCTGGTGCTGACACTGCTGATCGAGATGATGAGCCGCCATTCTCCCTGGAAAGGCATCGTGTTTCTGTTTTCCCACCCGCTGAATTTCCTGGTCAATGCCCTGATCATCCTCACCAGTCTGAGTCTGTGCAGCCTGTTCAAAAAAAGAAACTATTTCCTGACCTTATTTACCTGCCTGTGGCTCGGCCTGGGTATCACCAACTGCATTGTCCGAAGCTACCGCAATACACCCCTAGAGGCGGTGGACTTTTCCGTGCTGCCCTCTGCCATCTCCATTCTGGATATCTATCTGGATACCTGGGTCATCGTCCTTCTTTTCGTCCTTCTCATTCT
>CAZGAM010000284.1:0-1697 GCA_964523685.1 uncultured Oscillospiraceae bacterium
GGCGAGTATAAGGGCGCGGCGAATCGGGCGTATTATGCCGCGTTCCACGCGCTGCGCGCTGTTTTGGCGCTGGATGGATTTGATTCCAAGAAGCACTCTGGGGCAATTGCGAAATTCCGTGAAGTGTATATCAAAATCGTTTTGTTTACGCCCGAATTGTCCGACACTATCGGCAGTTTGTTCCGCATCCGTTCTAATCAACGACTATGATGACTTCTATGTTGCAGCTAAAGCTGATGTAGAATCGCAGCACCAAAGGGCAAAAAAGCTCGTGGCTGAGATAGAAGCGTATCTTGATAAAAAGCTGAATATAACGATGCAGCGTTGAAATGAAGCCCGTAGGAGTAAGTAAACCTGCGGCTTCTCTGTGGTGGTCAGCCGGCGCTCACCACGTGGTCACAGTAGACCACATATCTGTACCAGCCCCCGGAGGTATAGGGGTAACAGGTAAACAGAGTCAGCATATCCCGCCCCGGCTGGATCAAACATGAATGGGGGAAAACATGTACATTAACACGCAAAACCTTGTTTCCATCACAGAGGCAAACCAGAACTTTTCAAAAGTCGCCCGTTTGGCAGATACGGAAGGCCCGGTTGTCATATTAAAAAACAACAGGCCAAAGTACCTTCTTATTGATTTTTCTTCTACTGAAAAGGAACAGTACGCTTCAGATGAAGATGTCCTCAGCATCTCCCGCAGGCTGATTGCTAAAAATCGCCAGGCATATGAGGAGCTGGCAAAATGATCCAGCTAACCGAAGAGCAAATCCTCAAAATGCATTTCCAGCTTATCAAGGAAACCGGAGGATCTCCGGGGCTTAGGGACGAGGACCTGTTGGACTCCGCGCTTAGTGCACCTTTTTAGTCTTTTTCTGGCGAGGACTCTTATCCTTCTCTCCATAAAAGGCAGCCCGGCTTTGCTTCGTTCTTGTAAAACCACCCGTTCATAGATGGAAACAAGCGGATTGGGAACACGAATACTGGTCTTTCTGGCCTTAAACGGCATCAATCTCAATTACACACAGGATGAACTTGTGGATAATCTAAGGCTTGCTCAGGTAATACAGTGTATGAGAATCTGTGGCAGTGGATACGTTCCCATCAGTAAAATGTTCGTTATGGCGTGTCATCCTGCGCTCTTGAAATATTCTTCCAATCATTACGTCGCTCAATGCCGGCTTATCCGGCGCATCACAAAACGGATTTTATGGATGTCATCGTTATCTGTCACCGATCTCACTGTGGTGAATCTTTTCATGGCATGAACGGCACAGGCTCATGAGGTTCTACGATTCATGCGTTCCGCCCTGCTAGACGGGGACGATGTGATGGACTTCCTCGACCGGGGTCATCCGTCCCTCCCTAGCACATCTCGCAGAAAGAGACTCACGGATGTACCGTGTGCGTATTCTTGCCCAGGCTCTGCCGTACTTCTTATGCACGTCCGGGCTGCACTCGTGCCGATTGTACCGGCGCTCCATCAGCTTTTCATGCTTATCGCAATACTGGCTCCCTTCCACCGCAAGCTGCGGGCAATTCCTGTAATCGCATCCGAGCCTTGACATTCTCGGCCTAGTTGTCATTTCTCAATCGGATAGAAGGCTGACCATTCGTTGACCAGCCTCCTACCCCAGAACCGAGGGTACCGGTCTGGTACTCGGCTCCTCCCTGGTAAACGCCAGCATTTCTGTCGGCGC
>CAZGAM010000285.1:0-1685 GCA_964523685.1 uncultured Oscillospiraceae bacterium
AGTACCAGCAAGGCGGACAGATGGGCTTTTGGAACATACGGGAATAGGTGCTTGCTCGAGACAGGCACCGGAGCTGCCATGGAAAGAGCGGCGACAAGATCCTGAACGTCCACCCCATCAAAAGCCGAAAGACAGACGGAAATGCACCGGAGAACCTGGTCACGCTCTGGGAGATATGTCATAAGGCATATCATCCGGGAAAGATTGAACTGGATATCAAACGGGGAACGCCATGGAGAGAGGCGGCATTCAGGGGGATCATGGGATGGGCGTTATAGGAGAGGGCAAAAGGGATGTATCCAGATGGGGAGAGGACATTTGGATATATCACAAAGAACACCCGAATCAGGAACGGGCTGGCCAAAAGTCATATCGTGGACGCGAGGTGCCATCCGACGATCCGTGGGCAAAGCCATGTCGGGAGACATTTCCCCGCAAAGGCGTCCGGTGCCATAACCGGCAGATCCACAAAGCAGCGATCCTCCAAGGCGGGGTACGCACGCAGAACCAGGTTCCAAAAACTATACACGGCTTCCAGTTTTTCGACAAAGTGCTTTGTGCCGGAGAAGAAGGTTTTCTCTTTGAGCGCAGGACAAACGGATATTTTGATGTGCGGAAGTTGGATGGAACCAAGATCAGCGCAGGTATTTCCTACAGGAAAGGTAAACTTTTAGAAACCAGAAAAACACTATGAATACAAGCGAGGAGGTGAATAGGCTCTTCTCCCACCCCTGAAACGGAGTGGGTTTCCGAGCCTCGTAGCTTTATGAAACAAGAGAGCGTCAGCGCATTGGAGAACTTTCTATCCTCTGCAAAAGAGGAGGTTGATCATTTCATTGACAGCCGTAAAGCAGAGGAGTATGAATCTGCAGTCACTTTAATTCTGGATTCCCAGGCTCACGGCGGTCGCATTCACGTTACCGGTATAGGAAAATGCAGCCATGTATCCACTTATATCGCGTCACTGCTGTCCTCCACAGGCAATCCAGCCTATTATCTGCACGGAACGGAAGCAGTTCACGGTTCCTGCGGGCAACTGACAGCCGGAGATGTGGTAATTGCAATCTCCAATTCAGGAGAAACAGGAGAGCTTAAAGCTACAGTTCAGGCAATTCACAAGAATGGCTGCAAAATTATTGGTGTGTCCGGCAATCCAGACAGCTGGTTGGCGCATGAGTCAGAAGTGTTTCTGTTTGCCGGAGTAAAAAATGAAGGTGGTCCTCTGAATCGTGCCCCGCGCAACTCTGTTCTGGCAGAGATGATCACGCTGCAGGCACTTTCAGCGGCACTGCAGGCGGAGAAGAATTGGGATCCAATCAGCTATGTGCGCTGCCATCCAGGAGGAGCTCTCGGTAAACTTAGGGAAGGAGAAAAATGATCTTCTATTGCCGTGCAGCATAGGCTCTAAAGTTCTATGAAAAACTGGTGCAAATAGTTTGAGTGTCCCCCAATTTATAGGGGACACCCAAACTATTTTTGTGGCACGAGACAAATTTTAGGAGCCAAAAATGCGACTACCTCCCGACATGGTGCTATCACCCAAATAGTTCGGACGTCCCCCATTTACAGGTGACGTCCGAACTATCTTTGATGTGGGGTGCGTGGTTAAATACGAGTGAAAATGACATGTATGTGGTGACCTGGCGGGGACTCGAACCCCGGACCCACTGCTTAAAAGGCAGTTG
>CAZGAM010000286.1:0-1644 GCA_964523685.1 uncultured Oscillospiraceae bacterium
ACCGCACAGGCAGCCGCAGTGAGTAGAAAACAGCGGAACCCTGCTGCGGCAGGGCTCCAAAGAAAAGGAGATATTCTTATGATCATACCGTATAAAGGGAAAACACCTCAAGTGGATGAGACGGCTTTTGTCGCGGAGAACGCAACCCTAATCGGGGATGTAACGGTGGGACCCGATGCATCCGTATGGTTTGGTGCCGTGATACGGGGCGACAATGGTCCTATTGTCTTGGGAAGAGGGAGCAATATTCAGGATAATGCCACGCTGCATACAGAACCGAAGTGCGGTCTTACCATTGGCGAATATGTTACCGTGGGTCACAACGCGGTGGTTCACGGCGCCAAAGTGGGGGATGGTGCCCTGATTGGTATGGAAGCGGTGGTGTTAAATGACGCAGAAGTGGGAGAATACGCTGTGATAGGGGCCGGTGCGGTTGTGAAGCAGGGTGACTGCATACCCCCATACTCCTTGGCAGTCGGCGTACCGGCAAAGATCATTAAAAGGGACGTCTCCACGCAGAGAGAGGTCAATGTAGCGAATGCCGAGGGCTATGTAGCCCGGAAAAATTCCTATATGGGCAAGGCTTGACCGGCATAGAAAAGGGGGGCTGACCGGGGCAGACGCGCAATCATCTGGAACGAGGTGCGGCGATCACGAAGAGCCGATTTTGCGATTATCCGGTACTGCATTCCACACTGAGTACCTGCTTTTTGAGGTTTATCAGGAAGGAGTGAAATTATGAAAAAAATCCTTTGTACTCTGGCAGCATTCTGTGTGATTCTAGGCTTTTCCCCTCTCGCCAGGGCAGAAGAAGCCGGGGAAGGGATGGTTGTGGATGCGGTAAGCGATTCCCTTGCTGCAGGGGGAAGTGTGTATGAATATCATATTCCTCAAATTTCTCTGCCCGGGGTGGATACCAGCGCTGTGAACGAAGAGATTTATCGTGAATTGTACCCCTATTTGGAATCTTCTCAGAAAGAGATGGCAGAATACGGAGTTGTCTCTTCCAGTGGCGGAATATCCTACCGCTGGTCCCAAAGCGGGGATATCTTGTCGCTGCTCGTGCAAAACGACCTGGATCCGGTCCATGAATACTTTGTTTACAATATTTCTCTATCAACCGGCACGCTGGTGACACCCGATTCCGTAACGGCGCAAGCCGGTTATAGTCAGAATGACTATGCAACTGCCCTGGAACAGACGGTTCGAAATGGATATACTGAATATTCCCTCAGTGGGGGGTCTTTTGACGAAGGGATGCAAACTTTGACCGATGAGTGCCTTGCAAGAAACCTTGAGCAGGAAAATTTAGCTACAGCCGTTCCCTTTATTGGCCCACAAGGACAGCTGTGCGCTGTTTTGAAAATGATTGTCCCTTATGAAACCGGCTATACGGCGGCCTTGCTGGATTTGGAAAGTCAGAAACTTTTTCCGTACGCGACCTGGCCAGCGGAAGAGAACCTGTCTCAAACAGAGGCGCTCGTAACAGATACCTATACGTATGTCGATGCAGACCGTGAATGCCACGTTCCGATGATTCTTCTGGAGGGAAGTACAATTGAGTCTATCAATGGGGAGATATGGGATAATTTGTTTAGGCCAGAGATGGAAACGGGCGGATTCAATCAAGAACTGCGGGGCATC
>CAZGAM010000287.1:0-1628 GCA_964523685.1 uncultured Oscillospiraceae bacterium
CCTGTCGGTCGTGTCGTAGCCCAACAGAAAGTGTATGGGATCTTTGTCAGTCTCCAATGCCTATAGGGGTAAAAGGTCGGAGAGGAACACCGTCAGGCGCAAGTCGTTTCTACGACTGGGCAGTTACAAGCCCTTTCCCTTTAGGGGATGGGTAGTTGACGGCAAGAGACCAGCCGGCCTGCGTACAGGAGTTCAGTTGGCTATCCCGCTTCCATCCATAGATGGACGACAGCTCAGCTTTGTATTTGAAAAAATACCTGGCAGCTAATATCGAGGGAGCTGTGCGCAGAAACTTGTCTCTGTCATTTAATCTATCGCTGCCTGAGTATGGATGTGCGGAGGAATTTGCTGCGAACAGATTGGGCAAGCAACTTCCACTGGGACACCTGGGTTCAATCAAAATAAAGTGCAGGAATATCGGAGAAAGTCCAGCTATTCAGAGTATAAGAATACATAAGATTTTGAAGGAGTGTATTACGATGCTGAAAAAACCAAAAATCCTGGTGGTCGGCAGTTTTATGATGGATTTGATCGCCTCCACAAGGCGGGCTCCCCATTCTGGTGAAACAGTGATTGGTATGAAGTTTCAGACGGCACCAGGCGGAAAAGGAGCGAATCAGGCGGTCCAATGTGCCCGGCTGGGCGCTTTTGTGACGATGGCAGGGCAAGTGGGGGATGATGCCTTTGGTCATATTATGATAGAGACGGCCTCTGCTGCGGGTGTGGATGTATCCCATGTCAGTGTAGATAAAAACGAATCCTCCGGTGTGGGCCATATCACCTTGGAAGTCACAGACACAGGGGCACAGAATCGCATCACAGTGTGCCCTGGAGCGAATTTCACTCTGACAGTGGAGGATGTGTCCTGGCTGAAGGATGTGATTGCCGGGTATGATATGGTTATGATGCAGTTTGAACTTCCCATGGAAGTGATTGAAGCTGTTGCGCAATGGGCCCACGATGCCGGGGTGCCTGTGATGGTCAATCCGGCACCTGCCGCTCCCATGAGCCGGCATCTGCTGTCCTGTTCTACTTATGTCTCTCCTAATGAGCATGAAGTGGCAATCCTGGCAAATCACGCCATTCGCGTGGAAAACGGGATAAACTTTGAAGACGTGCGTGCGGTAGCGGATACCCTGCATGCCCAGGGCGTAGAAAACCTCATTATTACCATGGGAGAAAACGGATCCATTCTGGCCAATTCTGACGGCATTCATCACACTGCCTGTGTGAAAATGGAGCATGTGGTCGACCCCACTGCGGCTGGAGATTCTTTTGTGGCGTCCTTCTGTACAGGACTGACTGCCGGCTTATCGCAAAAAGAAGCTCTTGCTTTTGCCAGCCATGCTTCTGCCATTACGGTCTCCCGCTTGGGGGCTATGCCCAGTCTGCCTACCATTGAGGAAGTACAGGCTTTGCTCCGGGAGCGGGAATATGAAGGATTTGACCCGGCACTGCTGGATGGATTGAAATAATAAGGAGATCCTTGTCATCTACCCATCCCTAAAGGGAATGGGTCCCTGTAAAAAGCTCCAGTTGACTACCCTTAGGAAACTGCGTTAGGCAAGAATGGATAGGTACCTGCAGGCGTTTGTCCTAATCTGCCGCTCTACGGTATGCGGTCAAAT
>CAZGAM010000288.1:0-1585 GCA_964523685.1 uncultured Oscillospiraceae bacterium
GGTCTTTGATCAGAAGGCCCTTGCCGAGACGCCTGCCCTGGGCATCATCCTGGGTGTGATGGCGTTTACGATGCAGATTTATCTGGATTTTTCCGCCTATTCCGATATGGCGATCGGGATGGGGCTGATGTGCGGTCTGCACTACCGGGAGAACTTTGACTATCCCTATATGTCCGGGTCCATCACCGAATTCTGGCGGCGCTGGCACATTTCGTTGAGTTTCTTCTTCCGGGACTATGTCTATATCCCCCTGGGCGGAAGCCGGTGCGGGATGGGACGGCAGCTTTTGAATCTTCTGATCGTGTGGTTCCTCACCGGCATGTGGCATGGGGCGAGCTGGAATTTTATTCTCTGGGGCCTGTATTTCGGCTTTCTCATCGCGGTGGAGCGGTATGTACTGGGAAAAAGACAGCAGACCCTGCCCCAGGTCCTCCGCCACGGCATCGTACTGCTTCTGGTGATGTTCAGCTGGATCCTTTTCAAGTTTACGGATTTTTCTCTGCTGGGCACCGCGTTGAAAGGTCTGGTCTGCCTGAACGGCAACCGTTTTTCCAGCGCGTCGGTGTCTCTGCTATGGCGGAATAATGTCTTCTTCCTGCTTTTCTCCGCGATCGCCTGCACGCCTTTGGGCAGGACCCTGCGCCAGGGACTGCACCACAAGGCGAAGAAGGGATCGTTTTTCGCCTGGATAGAGTCGGCGTGGGAGGTTCTCCACCCAGCCGCGCTGCTGATTCTCTCTGCCATGGCACTGGCGGGAGACAGCTATAATCCTTTTATCTATACCCAATTTTGATGGGCACGAAGGGAGATGCCAAACCGGTGAAAGACAGACGAACAGCCAAGCGGCTTACACAGGCTTTGAAGATCATTGTCTTTGGTTCTTTGCTCTGCGCTTTTTGTGTATTGGGGCTGATGGTCTTTCTTCGTCCCTCTTTCTCGGTACAGGAAAACAGAGCGCTTACCGAGTTTCCCTCCTTTACTTGGGCGTCTTTTTGGAACGGGGACTACTTTGCCGCCATCGATACCTGGTATTCGGATACCTTTCCCCTACGGGAGGATCTTGTCTCCGCCCAGAAGAGTCTGGAAAGCCACTATGGCCTTCGCAGCAGCCAGATTATCCGGGGCTCGAACATGGCAGCCGATGCCGTTCCGGATCTCTCCGGACAGACAGAAGTCCCGTCTTCCTCTACCCCGATCCCGACCGCCACGCCTGTGCCGGACGGCACGGTCCATGAGATTGGCGAATTCAACAATGATATCTACATTACCTCGGGGGCGGCGTACGGCCTGTACGGCTTCAGTCAGAGCGGAGCGGATGCCTATATTGATACCATGAACCAGATCTACGCCAATATCGGCGGGAAGGTGAACATGTATGTGATGAATGTTCCGATCAGTGCCACGGTGATGCTGGATGAGGCGGTCCGGGAAGATATGGGGTGCAGCGACGAGGGAGCTGCCATCGACTATATTGTCGGAAAACTGGATGCCGGCATCCAGGCTCTGGATATTTACGACACGCTGCAGGAACACAACGCAGAGTATATTTATTTCCGTACAGACCACCACTGGACGCAGCTGGGGG
>CAZGAM010000289.1:0-1560 GCA_964523685.1 uncultured Oscillospiraceae bacterium
ATTATACGCAATATAAGGTTCGGGAAACAGGAGAAAAATGAGACAAAGGCAAAACCTGCATACACATACGGTGTGGGATGATGGAATCGCCTCGCCTGAGGAGATGGCCGCCGCCGCAGTAAAAGCAGGGCTGCGTTCGCTGGGGTTTTCTGTCCACAGCCCCCTGCCATGGGTAAATGACTGGACAATTCGGGAGGAAAACCTTCCTGCGTACCGCGCAGAGATCTGCCGGGTCCGGGAACGGTTTCAGGGACAGCTGGAGATCTATGATGGAATCGAATGGGATCTGTGGTCCGGAGCAGTTCCTGCAGACTTCGACTATGTGATAGGCTCTGTGCACTCGCTTCCGCCTGGCGGGGAGGAGACATCAGTGGATTTGAGCGGGGAAACAACCAGAGAACTTCTGCGGGAGCGGTTTGGCGGGGAAGACAGAGCCATGGCCAGAGCGTACTTTGACTGCTGCGCTCGCCTGGCGGAGGAACCGCGGGTAGATATTGTAGGTCATTTTGATCTGTTGACAAAATACTGCAGAACAGACGGTCTGTTTCCCGCACATGCGCACTGGCTTCTGGACCTGGCTGTTCAGGTAATGGAGACGCTGGAAAAGGCAGGGAAAATTTTTGAGGTCAATACCGGCTCCATGGCCAGGGGATACCGGATGGAGCCCTACCCCTCTGTGCCCCTTCTGCGCCGGCTGGCAGAAAGAGGGGGGAGGGTTGCGATCTCTTCTGATGCACATGAGCCGCAAAAGCTGACGTATGCTTTCAGCCGGACGGAGGCACTGCTTCGGGAAATTGGTTTTCGGGAATTATGGATTTTTCAGGGGAATGGATTTATGCCTGTCCCTCTTTGAAACGGCAGCCCGGCACCTTCTGCGTAAACAAACGATGAAAAGGGGGGCTTTGACCTCACTCTGCCGCCCTGATGCGCGGTGTTTTCCGCGTTGTCCTGCCTGCGGAAATGCGGAAATGCTTCCTTTTGCAGATTATTTTGGTTCTCCCGGCGGGGCAGATACTTTGGCGCGAACGCGGGCGAAAGTATCGTTTGGATCTGGGAGCAGAGTCCTAAGCCGCTCTTCCCGCCCTGGCATAGAGCCAGGAAGCTGACCACCTGTCGGAACCTGTTCCCTGAATTTTGAAAAATTCCAATTTCGACACAATCCGGTGGACTTTTTCTTGCGTGTTTTTCCGGCACAAGGATATTTACAGTTTTTCTTGAGCCATGGAGAATGCTTTGAGGCCAATAGAAGCAAGGATCGGAGAACCGTTATACGGGAGTAATGGTCTCGCGTCAAACGGATCGCCGATCTTTTTGCTTTATCCATGCCCTTGCCGGACGAAACTTTGCCTATAGCACTTGCGAGGAAAGTCAACTTCCAATAAGCACTTCTTTCCCATCAAAGGCAAAACCGTATTGGCGGATCTGCTCCTTGGTAAAGCCGCGGGAGAGAAGATCCTGCACATAGTTTTTCTCTTCTATCTGTTTCAGGGCTCTTTGTACCGTCTGGGAAAGACTCTTTTCCCTCTTCTTGTCCCGTACCTTGAATTCTATGAGAATTGG
>CAZGAM010000290.1:0-1532 GCA_964523685.1 uncultured Oscillospiraceae bacterium
ACCGGAGCGTTGCGTATAAGCGGCTCTCCGGTTAGTTTTGGTTAAATTCCCATCTACAGTCTTTTGCTGTGTTCATAGTAAACACCCTTGGGCTAAACAAAATGCATCTATACAAGGACAACATTTTGCAGCTCTCTAGGGTTTATAATTACAAATTCGGTGACAGGGAGATTTACAAATTCGACGGCTTGTAATGAAACAGACTGCGGCTGGGCGGTAGGCGCTATGATGTGTGTAGAAACACCTTCTGGCTGCGGCTGTGTCCTGATCTCGTTGAAATTTCTCAGTGCGTACATTATAATATTATGGACTGAGCGGCCTATGAAATGTGTCAGAACGTAAGCGGCTGCTTGCCGCCAATTTGAACCGCTTGCCGCATGCAGGAACAGGTAGTCTGCTCAGTAAAGGCTCTTGTACCATGAGGGAATAAGACAGTTCCTATTGTGGAACCACTTCAACGTTGTTTTCATCATTTCATTCGAGTATTCAACCTCCTCCTGCCCCAGCTTTATGGCTACAGAAAAAGCATGGATACATTCTGCAGCCAAATAGAAAGCGTTCAGCTCCCAGAAATCATCCGGAACTTCTCCGCCAAAATAGCTGTGCAGCTGTCCGCAGGAAAAAGCCGGGCTGTTCTCTGCGGACACCATAACTCCCGCCAAAGCATAATAGGGATCGACCACCCCGCTGCCCTGAAAATCAATGAGGAACAGCTTTCCCTCCGGCGAGATCACCATGTTGTCCGTTTGATAATCCGCGTGTAGCAGCGCTCTCGGACGGTTGGCTAGGCAGGCCTTATGCTGCCGCACAAAAGAGATCATCAAGTCATCGGCTGTCATTCTCTCCCCACAGTGGAGATATGTGTCTATATACCCCTCGGCACGGGCACCGTATTCCTCTGCCCATGCATCAGACCGCTCGTGGTATTCCACGTTTTCCATCTGCTTGAGAATGCGCCCAGCTTCCTCGCCGTACCTATATTGCTTTTTTTCTGACAGCGTCGGTAGCAGTTCTTTTGCTTCTGTTCCTTCGCACCACACAAACAGCTGATAGACACTCTTTCCCTCTTCGCAGATTCCAAATTCCAGCGGCTGCGACATGGGAATTCCGGCCGCTGCCAACCGCTTCATCAGGGCAAATTCGCGCTCTTTCTCTTCACGTACCCTGATATCGGAAACTCGCAGAAGCCGCTTTCCACCCTCAGCTGTTTCCACATAGTATTTCTTATCGTCCGACCATCCCTTATGGATTACTGCCCCTTTTGGCAACGATTCAAGAATATTCATCACCCATACTTCCGTCTGTTAAAACTCCTGCCTGCCGTTGTCCACACTGCGTACGATTTTTTATCCTGTGCCTGAATCGTCTGTATTTCGCCTCAGAAAACATAAGGTCGATGATGACCTCTTCTGCTTCCTGCTCTTCGGGATCATAATCCCATCGCTCCTTATCGGGAATTGCGAATCGGGTGGATGCCGACCATTCGTTGGCCAGCCGTCCTCCCACAGACCCGAGTGTACCGGTCTGGTACT
>CAZGAM010000291.1:0-1531 GCA_964523685.1 uncultured Oscillospiraceae bacterium
CTGGCGTGAACTCCTTGACATTGGGAACTGTCAGCCCCGCGGAAGGAGTTGAGGTAGTACCCGGCTCTCTTCAATATGTATATGGCAATCGTGTTGTGGCTGTCAATCATACAGCAGGGGAAGAAAATTCTGAGGATGAGCAGCAGATTAGCGATTTTCGAGAAAATCTGGCTGCCAAATTGAGGGAGATAGAAGAAAATTACAGCGATTCACTTTATACCCCTGAAAGTTGGGCTGCTCTGCAGGAAGCTGTAAACAGCGCGCAAAGTGTATATGATGATCCAGCTGCAACGGCAAAACAATTAAAAGAAGCGTATGATAAACTGGTAGAAATGATCGGGGCACTGTCTGAATCCAATCCGGTACCGACACTGACCCCAGGTCAGGAGGATGTAGAACCGGAGCCTACAGATGAGTGGGAACACAACGGCGGCGGGGAAGTGCATCCCGATCCCCCAGATGACGGACAGGGAAGCGGTGCGCCGGAGCCTCCAAGACCTTCCGATCCAGGCTTCTCTGAGCAAACTCCCGGCACTACCGCCCCCACACCCATACCCTTAGCGACCTTTGAAATATACCTAATCGACGGCAATGGAAATCCCATAGCCAATGCCTCTCTTGAGCTTCTATCTACTCCGAAATATGCTGTGACCAATGAAGCCGGTTATGCATGCTTTAACAACGTTGAGTTTGGCCCTCATACACTTACTTATAAAAGTTCCGACGGAAAGTCTTTTGGCACCGTGTCATTCAATCTGGTTTCGGGAGTCCAGGCGGGCATAAACGGCAACAATGTTACCGGCGTACAGGGATCTTCGCTGCAGTTGACTGTACGCCTAGGAAGTAATGGCGTGTTGGACCTGGTAAAAGCCAGCAGCAATAGCGGTAATAGCGGTAATAGCAGTAATAGCGGCAATAACAGCAATACCAATACCAGTCCGCAAACGGGAGATAGTAATCCTGTGAAAGATTACTTAATGATTCTGCTGGTATCCTCTTTGTCACTAAATGCTGTGTGGAGGATGAATAAAAAAAAGAAAACGGATGACAGGTGAGTTCAGAATTCTTTGAAATGGAAGGCTTGGCAGCTGTGTAGAATTCCGGCGCGATGTAAACACAACTGTGTACATGGAATTGTCGCCATTTCTTGGTATGTATGAATCACGCTCAGTGGCGAAAAGAAGGAAAAGGCGGGAATACTCGGAAGACCATACTGAAGTGCATGCTCTTATGCAGAGATTTCTTCCAGTCCATCCATCTAAGCAAACCTGTGCGTGTACGTGTCGGAACACTCCTTACACAGACCCCAGGATCTCCTGGGGTTTGTGCGTTACTTGTGGTGCGCTCGGCGGCGCACGTTTCTAACGGGTGAAATCCCGAATCTGCCCGGTAGCGGGAAGGATATAGCCAAAGGCAAGGGTGTCCACGGCAACGTGGAATGGGAAGGAAGCCGGATAGGGGGACAGGAATGAACCCATGGGCAAACCTCTGGCCCGACGAACAGAAACCATTTATAGGCACCAAGCGAGGG
>CAZGAM010000292.1:0-1507 GCA_964523685.1 uncultured Oscillospiraceae bacterium
CAGAAACAAAGTACTGCTGCTGTCAGCTTGACAAAATTCTTCATTCCCGTCTCCTCCCAATACTAACACACTTGAACCAAGCATGGAGAATATATGGTAAACATCATAATAGAAGCTGCTCGTATACATGAACCCAAATAGTGTAAAACAGGCAGAAAATCTTTATCAAATTTCGACCATATTCACACAGAACTTTCCGTTGACACGTGACACATGATAGTAAAAAGGATTCTCCTCCGCCCAGGAAGGATCCCTATGCGCTTTCTCCTCATATTGCCTGCAGGCTTCCATGTATCCCAGCTGGAAAGTCTCCTCCGCCTCCAGCCGTACCTTCACTGCCTCCTCAAAGGAATGATAGTAACCAAGATTGTACTGCTTCCCCTGAAACGATATGACCACTCTGTACAGTCCGCTTTTTGTCAGAAACAACCCTCTGAATCCGGCTTTGTTCTCCCTGGCATCTGTCTGGACTCGCTGCAGCCTCTCAAGGCACGTATTGTCCTGGTAATGCATATGCTCGTGCAGTTTCGCACTCTGCTCTCGTTTCCAACATCCGCAGCTCAGCGTGAGACCTCTTATAAGACTGGCCCCGCAGACATCTACTTCATTACCACAGTCGCATCGGCAGTGCCAGAGCAATTTATTTGGCTCTTTCTGAGCCCTGCCAATCACAGTCAGTCTGCCGAAGCGCTGACCTGTTAGATCAATTGCCCTGTGAGACGGTGCTTTTCGCAAGCATCCGCAGCTTCGAGTATGCCCGCTCTTTAGCCTCATAGCCGGTACAGTCACTTCATTTCCACAGGCGCAGCGGCATATCCAGCACGCTCTGCCGTGGTTATTGTTCTCGCTTCGCCGGAGAACTGTCAGCTTTCCGAACTGCTGTCCAGTCAGATCCTCAGCAACTCGTTTTGAAGCATTCTGCTTCGGTATGCAACCACAGCTTCTTATGTTACCGCTCTCAAGCTGCTGTCTGGTTGCCAGTATCTCTCCCCCACAATCACAACTGCATCGCCAAAGGATTACACCACTGCCACTTCGCTTTCCAGAGTCTTCGGTAACTGTGAGCATGCCAAAACGCCTGCCGATGAGGTCCTCAACAGACTTCTTTTCAGATTTGGGCCTGCACCCACAATCACGCACCATACCACCGACAAGCTCATGCCGGATCGCTAAAATTTTTCCGCCGCAATCACATTGACATCGATACAGAATACTGGAGCCTTTACGCTGCCCCGAATCCTCGGTAACCGTGAGCATGCCGAACCGCTCCCCAACGAGTTCACTCTTTTTCCCTGTCAAATGCCATATACCTCTTACGTGGTTACGAACGTATACTTTAGTAACCAGGCCTGAAAAGCCCCGAAATAAATGAAACACTATCCCCAAGTATACATTTTAATATGGCAAATGATAACAAATCTCTTCTTTTTTTGCAATACCCCAGGGTTACTAAAAGTATACTTTTTTCCCCACTTCCCCCATTTTTTCAGGCAACATCCACTCCAAA